>JAFDYP010000300.1 GCA_018267355.1 Bacteroidota bacterium | reverse complement strand
TATAATAATAAGCCTGCTGGCTGTAGCAGCATGCAAGAAGGATAAAGCAGTAGATGGAGGCTCATGGTCGTTCAAAGGGACGACGTATAACGTGACCTCCGGTATAGCCAGCGGGGTCTACACCGCCACAGAGATAGATGATAGCTTTGTGACACAAGACATGAATGGTCATGACAGCATGGTATACGAGACATACGATAATGTCTTTAAAACACTGACCCTCGTGAGCAGTGGCACTAATACCTATTCTCATCTCATATTCACCTTCTGGGATCTGCCTACCGCCAGTGGCCAGTATACCTTCACTACAAACCAGCTACCAGACTCTGCCTCTACTCAGATCGGAGTAGACATGAGGATTACTACGGGGGCTACTTATGATGGCAACTCATATGTGCCCAACTCCAATACTGTCACGGCAAACGTGAGTGTAAATAATGGACTCATCACCGTGAGCTTCCAGGATCTGGATATGGTCAATGTCAACGACCCGACCGATCACTCTACGATCTCCGGCACAGTGAAGCAGACGCAGAAATAAAAGTTTAGCGCTACAAGAGAAAGCCCTCTGATTAGTCAGGGGGCTTTATATTTTTATAGCATGAAAACGAGAACGTTACTTTGTGTTTCCGTCATTTTGTTTCTGGCCGACCTGCATGCTTATGCGCAGAATCAATTTGTACCAGCGTATATTATCCGCACTACTAATGATACCGTACGTGGGAGCATAGATGATCAGAACTGGGATGTCAACCCTAAAAAGATCACCTTCAAAGACAGCAGCGGTAGAAGAGAATCGCTGAGCTGTAGGGACATTAAAGAGTTTAGTGTCCGGGGAAAGATAACGGAGGTCTATCGCACTAAATCGCTGGATCTCGACAAAGGACCCTATGATGTCAAAGATCTCCTCGGCTATCCGTCTCCTGTGGTGTCGAGGGATACCGTCTTTGCTACGCTATACGAATCCGGCACGGTGACACTTTACTTCCTGCGCGACGAGACCTACAGAACCCATTTTCTGGTAGAAAAAAACGATAGGGGCATACTGGATCTGAGTATACAGCGCTACGTAAGTGACGCCAAACTCAAATTAATTGACATCTACAAGAATCAGCTCAATAAGCTGATGGCAGACTGCCCAGGAGTGATCATGAAACTAGCGGAGCTGCCCTACAGCGAGAAAGAGTTGAGAAGTCTTGTTGTCTATTACAATCAATGCGTAAAACCTGCCGCTGCGAAAACGAGCAACAACTATTCACAGGTCAAAGAAAAGATCCGTGTGGTTTTTGGACTGATAGCTGGAGTTGGTTTTCGCAAAGATAAATTGAAGCCCTCCTTAAATTATCATCCGCTCGCCGGGTTGTCATTGGGGCCTTCTCCCAATGTAGATGCTGGTCTTTGGCTTAGCTTCGTACTGCCCAGGACCAGGAGGGCCCTGGAGGTGTGTGCAGAGGCCGAGTGGAACTATTTCTATCAGCAGAAGAAGTTTTATTTTGGCACTAGCAGTGATCTGAATACGGTCATCATAGCAGCTCATATCGTCAGGGCTGACATCTTACTGAGATATACCCTGCCGGTCAATAAGGTTGCGCCCACATTTTCACTGGGAGGCTCTATGGGCAGCGCCGTGGCTTACACCAATACTCTGAATAATACGCAGGAGGCTATCCCGCTGGTACAGTTTCAATGGGCCGTCATAGCCGGAGCCGGCATTGCGATAAAGAATGTGGGTCTGGAGCTGCGTTATTTGCTCAGTAGCAGCCTGTCGCATAGGTTTGATCTGATCAGTACGCCACACAGCCTCAATCTGACTTTCCGCTACGGATTTCCCCTGACAAAGAAGTAGGCTCAGGTAAATGCACAATCCGCATCGCCATCTTGTATCCGAAGTGATGCATGATCAGAGAAATGAGCATCGAGCGTTTTGGTGATAATGTAATTTCTTTTGATACCTCTTTTATAAACAAAAGGACTGCTGTGCCTTTGCAGGTAGTTCACGATAGATGGATGAAAAACAGTCAGCATATTGAAGCATTGGCCGATCATCAGGTCATATATATGCTCCAGTGCATCAGGAATATGCTTGTCAGCTAAAAACACGTAAGGTATCTTAAGATGATTGTCACGGATGGTGAGATGCATAAAGCCCTTTAGCGTTTCGCCTTCTATCACTTTGATAAAACGATTTTCAAATCGCATAGCATTGACAGAGAAGTGATATTTCTTGCTTTCTTCTTCAGCTCCGGTCACCATCCAGGGGTATTCTTTGATCCAGTTTAGTTCTGCGGCGCCTCTCTTTTCAAAGCTATTGGGGGATTGAGATTTGATAAGCGCCGCGATCTCTTCATCTACATTCGCTACGTGCTCAAATATCAATGAAGATGTACGTGGCGAGCGAGCACGAAGCCTCATATTGATAGAGACATTAGCTAAAGCATCGACCGCAGCTAATACAGGTACAAGTTTCTTATACTGCTCGTTCTTTTTAGGCAGCACCTCATGGAGGTTAAATCGCATGTAGCATCGTAGCCCATCATTTATACGCAGTGCACTGAAGTGCCCGGACCTATCGTATAGTCCCTTTGCCTCAGGTGTAAATTCTGTCACGAGTATGTGGTCATGGTAAGTGTCAAATGCGGTGCCGATCAGCTTCTTTGCGATACCCTTGCCACGCACCTCCGGGTCTACCCACATACAGCTCAACCAGCCACACTTATGCGCTTCACTTCTTTCATTGAAAATCTTGTCAGGCAAGACACCCAGATAGCCTACCATACGGCCGGTGTCTCTGGCTATGATCAGCAGCACATCATTTGACCCGGCGCGCGGATTGTGCATATGCGATATAGCCCGAGGCGTACTGATAGGGATGACAGGCATGGAGCGAAACTCATCCGATCGGATAAACTCATTTAATTGTGCCGCATTGTATGTCGTGATCTCCATCCGGTCACCTTTTGATAGTGTTTTTCATCAGGGGCATCCTGAGCAGGTAGTAAAGATACTCGGATTTCAGTGTCTGCTCTGCGCCGGCTGCCCATCCTTCCATAGGTATCCGCTGCATCTGTCGCGGATGTATATCGTTTTTGATACCGGCACCACCAAAAGTGAAATCGATACCTTTCTCCTTAAATATCTCATCAAAAAAACTCCAGGATACCCCATGATCGGTAAAGGGAAAGGCGAAGAGTTTTTGACTGAGACCAAAGTCTCGTACCAAACCATTTACAGAGTCAAACGTCTCCTGCAGTTGTTGCTCTGTCGTGAGGTTATAATAATAGGGATGGCTACAACTATGTGCCCCAATGGTAAAACCCTGTGATATAAGGTCCCTGATCTGTTCCTTGCTCATATATGGCTTATAGCTGAGCCTGAAATCTTCAAACATGGCTGCTGTTTCCTTTGTGACTTCAGCCATCACCTCCTGATCATTTTCGGCTATGAAGAGGTTATACTGATCTGCAAATGTATCCCACGCCAGACTGACCTTGTAGCGAAACATCAGCGCCTTATTATCAATGAAATCATTATTCAGAAAAAAAATAGCAGGTATGCCCTTTCGCATCAAGATGGGTGCGACCACATCATGCATCTGGCGCAGGCCATCATCAAAAGTCAGAAGCATTATTTTCTTCCCTGTGTATTTCCCTGCTACCACGTCTGTCAGGTCACTGGCACCTATAGGTGTGTATTGACTTGTGAGATAGTCCAGATCCCTCTCGAACTGTTTCACATTTTTAAACTGATACAGGTGCTCTATATGTGGGCAAGGCTCATCACTCACTACGTGATAAAAGGGAATGATGAAGTGCTGGCCAGTAAGCGCAGTCAGTGCGCCCAAAGGCAACATAGCAGTAAAAGGAGAGGTAAGGGATATAAATCTCTTGCGGACTGACATAGCAGTCTAAAGAAACTAATAATATCTCACTCTGAGCACGAGTGTGATCAATAGTTGTATTTGCCGGACTCTATAGTGAGGCGTATGCCGGCTTCTATCGGTATCAGGGGCCTGCCGAGCAGTTCGCGCATTTTGCTGTTATCCGGTTTGCGGCGGGACATGTCTCCTTCCTTTAGCGGTGGCAGGAAGACGATCTTGGACTTTGACCCTGTCACTTGTATGATCAGCTTTGCCAGATCCAGAACGGTGGTTTCAAAGTCGCTGCCGATATTGACCGTGTCGTTCACGATATAGTCGTTCACAAAGGCATTGTAGCAGGCGTCTATATTGTCATCCTTATAGCAGAAAGTACGCGTCTGCGAGCCATCACCATAGATCGTGATATCACGACCGGCCAGGGCCGCATTGATAAACTTAGACATCACAAAGTCCTGGCTTTGCTTAGGGCCATAAGTATTGAAGAAACGGAAAATGGTATAGTCAAGGTCGAATTCCTGCTTGTAAGAGCGCAGAAAAGCCTCACCGACGTTCTTCACCACTGCATATGGCAGGCGGGAGTTGAGTGGAGTGGTCTGCTCATTTTGCGGATGCTCAAATGGCTCACCATAGACCTCGGAGGAGGAGGAGAAGAAGACGCGTTTTACCCCGGTATTCTTGCACAGGTCCAGCAGGTATTTGAATCCATTGATATCCTGCAAAACAGAAACGGGATTCTGCAGCGTGCGCTGCACACCCACTACAGCTGCATAGTGAAATACATAATCAAATTGATAGGCCATCATCACGGCAGAGATGTCGCGATAGCCGTTTACATTACACTTGATAAACTTCCAGCGATCTTTGTGCACCTCTGGCAGGCGGGTGATGTTGCCTGTAGAGAGGTCGTCTACTATTACTACAAAGTTATCTGGATCCTCTATCAAGCGATCCACCATACAGCTTCCTACAAATCCGGCACCACCTGTGACGAGTATTTTTTTAATCATGCCTTTTGATCTTGGGGTTGAGTCGTTTCACTTATGTTGTCAAAAGGTCCATGAGGTATTTTCCGTATCCGCTCTTCATGAGCGGCTCGGCCAGTGCCTTGAGTTGATCATGGCTGATAAAGCCCTGGCGGAAAGCCTCCTCCTCTATACAGCCCACTTTGAGGCCCTGGCGCTGTTCTATTACCTGTACAAATTGTGATGCCTGCATGAGAGAGTCAAACGTGCCAGTGTCGAGCCAAGCCGTACCGCGGTCCAGGATGCCTACCTTCAGTTTGCCCTGACGCAGGTATTCCTTATTTACATCTGTGATCTCATACTCGCCACGAGGGCTAGGCTTCAGTTCTTTTGCGATCTTGACCACCTCATTGTCATAAAAATAGAGCCCAGGCACTGCATAGTTTGACTTGGGCTCCTTGGGTTTTTCCTCTATAGAGATGGCCTTGCCATCTTTGTCAAAATCTACTACCCCGTAGCGCTCAGGATCAGACACGTGATAGGCATACACTACGCCGCCATCGGGATTATTGTTACTCTTCAGGAGCTGGTCGAGCCCCGTTCCATAGAAGATATTATCACCAAGTATGAGGGCCACTTTGTCATTGCCTATAAACTCCTCGCCCAGCACAAATGCCTGCGCAAGGCCATTGGGCACTTCCTGTATCTTATACGAGAACTTACAACCGTATTTTTTGCCATCTCCCAGCAGCCGCTCAAAGTTGGGCAGGTCTGTAGGGGTCGAGATGATCAGTATCTCATTGATTCCTGCTTTGAGCAGCACAGACAAGGGATAATAAATCATGGGCTTATCATATATCGGCATGATCTGTTTACTGATCGCATATGTGATCGGGTAGAGACGAGTACCGGAACCTCCTGCGAGTATTATTCCTTTCATTCAAATAGTTATACCACGCAATTTAGCCAAATTCAGTTTTTGTACAAGCGGATAAAGTAAAAATGCCATCCCTGAGGATGGCATTATAGTCAATTTATGTTCAGTTTAAGTTATTTGATATTATTCAGCTTGTCTTGCGCTGCTGCCACCTGGGTTTTCTGAGCATCTACATTGCTGCTGGCCGGGCCTTGCTTGTCCTTCGCCTTTGCGCTGTTAGCAGTTTCCTCCTTTATCTTGTCCTGCAGGCGCTCTATGCGCTTGTTATTGCTCTTGATGTTGTTTTCGGCCTTCTCCTGGTCTTTGATATAGCCTTCCAGTTCTTTTGTGTGCTTCTTCTCGGCATCTATATCTTTTTGTGAGCTGGCAGTACTTATGTTTGCCTCCTTATTAGCTTTTGCCTGCTTGATATTGCCTTCTTCGTTTATGTTCTTTTGCTTGAGTTTCTCTATTTCCTTCTGAGCGTCAGCCACTTCTTGGTCCGCTTTTTTCTGGTCTTTCACAAATCCGTCATAGATCTTTTCCAGTTGCTTTTGTTTGTCCTGCTGGTCTTCGAGTTGCTTTTTTGCTACTGCCTTGTATTCTTGTACACCAAAGTCGTGCAGGTATTTTTGTACGGCCGTACTCTTGTCTGCAGAGTAGCCGGTAGAGATAAATGAGTCTCCCTCCATCAGCCAGACCGATAGCTGGATACCCTCTTTAGCCTCCATCGTGCGGCTGTAGATCATGAGCGGCACATCTGATACAGCCTTGAGCGTGACCAGAGAGGCTTTGACCTCAGACTTATTGTCTTCTATCTTCCCCTTTGCATCTTTTTTGATCATTTTCTGCCAGTCACTGTTCACGTCTTTGAGGCTGGCCTCGGGTATGGTCAGTACGTATGAGTTTTTATTGCCGCCGCTAAAGTCCTTTGAGGTCTCTGTAATAGTGATCTCCTGCTGTGCATAGGACAGCAGCGGAAGAAGCAGGCCAGTAAAGCTTATGAGTCGTTTGATCATCATGGTTGAAGAGATTTAGTTGGTCAAAAAATTAGTATGACATGCGCTTTTGCAAAACAAATGCCAAAGTAGGGAATGTAGCACACAAATGTGCTGATAAACTTCATGTGCCTATCAGCTTTTCATAAAGAGCCAGCGGCCTATCTCACGAAAGGACGTTTTCTTGCCATACATGAGGATACCTGTTCGATAGATACGGGCTGCCAGCGCTGCGCACACTACAAATCCACCGAATAGTAATATCAATGAAAGCGCGATCTGCCATAGGGGTGGGTTGGCAGGCATGAGTGACGGCATGATGATGGGTGACGAGAAAGGCACCAGCGAAGCCCAGAAGGCCAGTTTGCCATCAGGCTGGCCGAGGATATTGGTCATCATAGCGATGGTAATGATGATGGGCAGGATGACGGGAAAGGTCAGCGACTGAGAGTCTGTCTCATCTCCACCCGCTGCGCCGATAGCGGCAAACAGGGAGCCATAAAGCAGAAAGCCGCCGAGAAAAAATAACAGGAGTACTACGATCATCGGGCCGTAATGAAAATCTTTCAATATGCTGATGACCTGATCTACAGTCTGTGGGTCCATCGTCTCATTGGCCGGCATGCGTTGGCCTGCGGGTGGCCGGGTCAGGCCGAGGGCAGGCAGCAGAAATATGACAGACAGCGACATGAGGATGATCCAGAGGATAAACTGCGTGAGCCCTACCGCAGCGATGCCTAGTATCTTGCCCAGCATGAGCTGTATCGGTTTCACACTGGATACCAGCACCTCCATGATACGCGATGATTTTTCTTCTACCACACCCTTCATGATCACCGTACCATAGACCAGTAGCAGGGTATAGATGGCTATCCCTATCAGATACCCAAAGCCCATGCCTACTACAGCGGTAGCGCCTTTCTTCTTATCCTCAGATAGCTTCTGATAGGAGAGCTCAATATCGGTATTCAGGTTGTCCAGTTGGTCCTGCGTGATATTCATTTTGCTGGCTCTGACCTGGCGCACCTTGTCAGAGAAAACTTTATTGATATACGTGCTGGCTATCATGCCCAGGTTCTTGTCAGAAGTGCAGCTGATAGCTATTTTTCGCGGATTGTCTATATCATAGTTGGCCGGTATGCGGATGATGGCATCGTATTTTTTGCTTGTGGTCTGATCGCCCCTTATGTAGTGCAGTTCTACAGACCTGTCCGGCGCATCAGGGAAGGCCACACCACTAAACAGGCCGGCATCATCATATATAGCCACTTGTTTGGTACCGCCGGAGTAGTTAGACATCAGCACAGAAAACAATATCAACGCAAAGAAACCCAGTGGGGCAAGCAGCGTGGAGACGATAAAGGTCCTTTTGCGCACGCGGGTGATGTATTCCCGCTGCATGATGATCAATATCTTGCTCATATATAGGTTGGCTGGTCTGCCCTGGATTTGGGTTCATTCACGGCACGTATAAAAATTTCATTCAGGCTGGGTAGTATCTCACTATAGCTACGTATTGTGATGTCCCTATCCAGAAAGTATTTCAGGATGTCATTGCTGCAGGAGCGGGAGTGTACCGTTGCCTCGTGCTCCGTCACCATCTGCACATCAAACGTTTCGGCAAAATCATCGCCCACCACTCCGTCAAAGATAATGTGGTATTTATCTTCTTTGAAGCGCTGCTTGAGTTCTGCCACCTCACCCTCCAGTATCTTGTGGCCCTGGTCTATCAGCACTATCTGGTCGCAGATATCCTCTACCTGCTCCATGCGGTGCGTAGAGAAAATGATCGTTTTGCCCTGCTGCCTCAGTGCATATATCTCGTCTTCTATCAGTTTTGCATTGATAGGGTCCAGACCGGAGAAAGGCTCGTCGAGTATCAGAAGGTCCGGGTCATGCAGTACGGTAGCTATAAACTGTACCTTCTGCGCCATGCCCTTAGATAGTTCTTCTATCTTTTTTTGCTTCCAGCCGGCTATCTCAAACTTATCCAGCCATTGATTCACTCTATTCGCAGCTTCGGTACCACTCAGGTTTTTGAGCCGGGCCAGGTAGATGAGATGCTCATAGACCTTCATCGT
>JAFDYP010000002.1 GCA_018267355.1 Bacteroidota bacterium | reverse complement strand
GCTGTGTACGCACAGGGCGAGAAGCGTTTTGGGGGCAAGTTTACTGTGAAAGTGGGCATCTCTCTGGAGTATAATAAGCTGGACTCTGTCAGGGCTGTGAATGACCTGACATTCCTCAATACTCTGGCAGGTAAAGACTCTGCCCACCAAATGAAATCTGCGGTAAAGCCCATCGTAAATGTGGGCCTCAACTATCAGGTCACAGAGGGTACCTTCCTCCGTGCTTCGTTCGGTCAGGGATACCGCTTCCCTGATATTGCAGAGGAATTTGTACTGACGCCTCGGAGTGGTGTGATAGCGATACCTAATGCAAGCCTGAAACCGGAAAGTGGGTGGAATGCTGAAGTGGGTATCAAGCAAGGCATGAAATTCAGCCGCTGGGTGTTTTATGCAGATGTAGCAGCCTACCTGAGCAGGTACACTAACCTGATCGAATTCAGGAATGTATCTCAAAGCCTGGTGCCGGCATATATCAGGACGCGTTATCCCAACTACTTCCTGTTTCAGCAGGCGCAAAATATAACGCATGCACAGATATGGGGGGTAGAAGTATCTGCTATCGGTACCGGCAAAATATTTGGCGTGCCGCTAAACTTCCTGCTGGGGTATAACTATATGGTGCCGCGCAATCTAGACTACAATCCTAACGTGGCGGGCTCTCAGCAGTATCTCTACTACCGTATGCGCCACTCTGCCAAGGCAGACATTCAGACCACCTACAAGGGGTTCATAGTAGGTGCTACCTGTGTCTACCTGGGCAAGGTGCTGCAGCTGGACCAGATAGCGTCCCTGCCTAAGATAGCAGACTGGTATAGTGCAGCCAATCCTAAGGGCAACTTCATAGTAGATGCCCGTGTGGGATACAACTGGAAGGACCGTTTCACCGCTACGGTGATAGCCAAGAATATCACAGACCGCGCCTATGTGCTGCGTCCGGGTTTCGTAGAAGCGCCCGCCAGCCTGACCGTGCAGCTCACCTATCAGTGGGGTAAGATATGGCCAAAGAAAAAGGTGACAGAAGAAGAACCGGCTACAGGATCGTAAATGATTTCGGATTGGCGATTTCGGAGTTCGGTAGTGTAGTCTTTTTATAGCACGAGATGCATTCTTGAGGAGGGTAGGGACAGGTCGCGACCTGTCCCTACTTTTTTTAGACAAAACCCTTCCGCCCATCATATGGATATATAGTCATTTGTGAAGCCGCAAAGTATTGCGGTTCTGCGGGGCCTGTATTAGATCTTTACGTAGCGGACTTTGATGCGGATGTTGCTGTTGCGACCCTTGTCATCGGTACAGGATAGTTTCACATTGCCCTCTGTGGGCACTACAAATATCTTCTCACGGGCAGGCGCTTTTCTGTAGAACTTATCATTCACATACCAGTACACATCCTTCACATCATTGGTCACCTGGCAGATGAGCTGGAGCGGCTCGGGATTATTTTTGTCTATGAAATACTCGATGCCATTGACCGGGTAGGAGATGCGCGGCGCATCTGCACGGAAGACACGGTCGCAGCCGGGATTGTGCGGAGGTACATGCTCGTAGTCTACCCGCTTATCCTCAAAGAAGCGCTGCATCTCCGGCGGTACGATGCGGTAGTATTTTTTCTTGTAGCCAGCCTCAGGCATACAGTAGCGGCAGTATGAGATCTGCTCCTTGGGGTCTACTGCTATCTCCTGATAGTTGTCGCAGACCTTATTGGGCGATATGCCGGGTATGAAGTAGTCCATCTGTGTATTGGTACACTTATCTCCCGGCAGCATACCTGTCTCGGTGCAGACGAGGCGGATGCCGCAGGCCTTGGGCATCCGGTACCAGTCCTGTGTAGAGTTATAGTCTATGCTGTTGAATATCTTGAATAGGAGGGGAGTGGCTGTATTGGCGCCGCTCAGGTCAGATACACCTTGACCGGAGAAGTTTCCGAGCCAGACGGCCACGGTATAGTCATGATTGAAGCCGATACTCCAGGCGTCTTTGCGGCCGTAGCTGGTGCCGGTCTTCCAGGCTATGCGCGGCGTATGCTCACTACTCTCCCAGCTGAATGGCAGCTCCGGCCGTGCAGGATTGGAGAGGATCTCGTTGATCATAAAGTTAGCCGATGGCGAGAGCAATTGGAGATGCTTGCTCACCGTGTCTCCTTTGATGTAGATGGGTTTGTAGTAAATACCGCCGCAGCCGAATGAGGAGTAGAGTGCAGCCATCTCCTCCAGGGTGACGCCGCAGCCTCCGAGTATGACAGAGAGGCCGAGTTTATTCTGGTCTTTCTTGATCTGCTTGAAGTCGGTCTCGATAAGTTTGCCTATCAGTCGTTCTTTACCCAGCTCGTTGAGGCATTTGACTGCCGGTATATTCAGAGAGTTGGCCAGTGCATACTCCATGGTCACATAGCCGTTAAATTTCTGGTCAAAGTTCTCCGGCGTATAACCGTTGATATTGATCGGTACGTCATACATCACCGTCTTGGGTGTGATGAGTCCCTTGTCAATGCAGAGTCCGTAGAGCAGCGGCTTCAGTGTACTGCCGGGCTGGCGTATGGCGCGGATGCCGTCTACCTGGCCGCCGTCAGAGGTAGAGTGCCAGTCGGCAGAGCCCACATAGGCCACCACCTCGTGAGAGCGATTGTCTATCACTATCACGGCGGCATTTTTGATGCCCTTGATCTGCTGGGTCTGAGAGTAGTCTGCTACCAGTTTTTCTACCTTCATCTGCATATTGAGGTCCAGCGTGGTCTGCACATTGTCCTTGTATTCGCGCTTCATACGCAGGGATAGGTGTGGGGCATATCCCGGTGAGCTGTGGCGCGAGACGGTGAGCGGCTCGTCCAGCGCATCAGCTACATCTTTGTGAGGGAAGAGGCCATCGTCCTCAAAGCGCTTCAGCCACTTATTCCTTTCCAGCACGATCACATCATTGTGGCCGCCCATGCGCAGGGAGGAAGGGCGATTTGGTACGATACTCAGCGCGGTGACCTCAGCCAGGCTGAGCTTCTGCGGCGGCTTTTGAAAGAAAAGCACCGAGGCTGATTTGACACCCTCGATATTGCTGCCGTAGGGAACGAGATCGAAGTAAAGCTGTAGTATCTCCTCCTTGCTGTATTTCCACTCGAGCTGAAAGGCGCGGAACATCTCGATCACCTTGCTGACATAGGTGCGGTGGCGCGGCTCCATCATGCGTGCTACCTGCATGGTGATGGTAGAGGCGCCGGAGGTACGCTTCAGGTGAAAGATATTCATGAAGACCGCGCGGACGATAGCGATGGGATTGACACCGGGGTGGTGGTAGAAGAACTTGTCTTCTTTGTAGATGAGTGTCTTTTTGAGCGTGGGTGACAGCTCACGTAGCTCCGTCTTCATGCGCCACTTCTGGTCCGGCGTGAGGAAGGCGTGGAGCACGTTGCCTTTGCGGTCCGTGACTACGGTAGAGTACTTGATATCGTCATGCAGCGGGAAAATGGCATTGAGCAGGAGGAAAAGCAAGAACGCGCAGACGCCTGTGATAGCAGTGTACTTGGCAAGGATAAGAAGACGGCGGCGCATGCAGGTAAGATAGGCAGATCAGGTATAAAACGGAAGGGGCCTTTTCTAAGTATGTGATAAATGGTATTCTTTATCTAATGAGTTTGTCGCTTGCTGGTCAGGCGGTCAGAAACAGAGGGCCTGCGACTGCATTAATCTTTTTGGATAATGACTTGCGAATCGCTACGCCATTGATACCTTTTAAGTACAGTGTCTGGCTCTTTGAAATAAGCAATATTAATTTCGACTGGGAAGTCAAAGCTGTCGATATAAAAATGACGGCTATTTGAGATCAGGTCATCCCGTAGATCTTGCATTTTTATTGACTTATCTTCCTTATTTCTTATGTCAATCTGACTTAGCATCAATGGGTAAGTCGGTTGCATTATTTCTATATGGTATTTAGTACGTTCCAGACTCACCTTTTCTGAGGAGATGGTCGGCTTTTTAATATGACCTGCGATAATGTTCTTAAAATTGGAATAAGTAAGAATAGCCGCTGGCGTAATTGTTAGAAACTCTTGTCCATTGTGAAACCAGCTAATGCCCTTAACAACCATATGCTCGTCAAACACCAAGAGTTTTCCTTCGATTGCATTATTCTCAATCTTGCATAGTGCCGTCTTATCTTTACTAAGTGTAATCCAAAGCTGTGTAGAATCGGTTAGATAAATAGACTCCGTTTGCTGAAGCCCAGACTTGAGTTTCATTGAGCTTAAGGACAAACGAAAATCTTCTTTTTTGATGTTTATCGCGTCAGTGTCGATTTCTGCAATCGAGTAGCTCCCGATATGTTGATGGCCAGAATCCCTACAGCTAATGATTAGCGTTATAAAAAGAGTAGCCAGAATAGTTTTCATGTTTTGCATTGGGAATAAAGATAAAAACAAAAAAGGCCACCTAAAAGGTGGCTTCTCTATCGTAGCGAGAGGGGGGCTCGAACCCTCGATCTTTGTTTGGTGTCCGATAGGTGAGGTATTGTAATTAGGCTAAAGCCAATACAATAGGTTCCTTTTTACCCCGGTGTAAAGACCGGGGCTACTGACTTAGATTGAAAGACATAGGCTTAGACAGACTTCGATGAAACTTTTGCAGTTTTCGGGTGAAAAGCTATATTTGCGCTCCCTATGGCGAGATAGCTCAGCTGGTTAGAGCGCAGCACTCATAATGCTGAGGTCGAGGGTTCGAGCCCCCCTCTCGCTACATCAAAGGTCCTTTCGGGGGCCTTTTTTGTTTTTTGCTCTTGTCAGTGGAAAAGTCAAAGCCCCGCGATCTCTCGCAGGGCTTCGTTATTCGTATCAGCGGATCGCCGGTTTTCCTGACTTTCCGATCACTTTTATTACAAATGTATCACCTCACCAAACGCCGCGGCGGTAGCCTCCATCACTGCCTCGCTCATGGTAGGGTGCGGGTGGATGGACTTGATGATCTCGTGGCCGGTGGTCTCGAGGCGGCGGGCTACCACTACCTCGGCTATCATCTCGGTCACATTGGCGCCTACCATGTGGGCGCCGAGCCACTCACCGTACTTGGCGTCAAAGATCACCTTTACAAAGCCGTCCTTGGCACCTGCCGCAGAGGCTTTGCCGGAGGCAGAGAACGGGAACTTGCCCACCTTGACCTCGTAGCCTTTGGCTTTGGCCTCGGCCTCGGTGTAGCCTACGGAGGCTACTTCCGGCCAGGTGTAGGTGCAGCTCGGGATGTTATTGTAGTCTATAGCGTCGGTGTGGACGCCCGCTATTTTCTCCACGCAGGTGATGCCCTCTGCGCTGGCCACGTGGGCGAGGGCAGGACCCTTCACCACATCGCCTATGGCGTAGTAGCCGGGTACATTGGTGGCATAGAAGTCGTCAGTGACGATGATGCCTTTGTCAGTCTTGATGCCTACCTCCTCCAGGCCGATGCCTTCGAGATTGGTAGAAATACCTACGGCAGAGAGGACGGCATCGCACTCGATCTTGGCGGTAACGCCTGCCTTGTCTTTGGTAGAGACTACGCAGCCTTTGCCCTTGGTATCTACAGCCTCTACAGAGGTGCCCACCATAAACTCGATGCCTTTCTTCTTCATGATCTTGAGCATCTCCTTTGACACGTCTTCATCTTCGCGCGGGAGGATGCGGTCCATAAACTCCACCACCGTCACCTTGGTGCCCAGAGTAGCATAGAAATAGGCGAACTCCATACCGATAGCACCGGAGCCCATCACTACGAGAGAGGCCGGCTGAGAGGGGAGGTTCATCGCCTCACGGTAGCCAAAGATCTTCTTGCCGTCCTGCTTTACGTTTGGTAGCTCGCGGCTGCGGCCACCGGTGGCTATGATGATGTGTTTGGCGCTGTGCTCGGCCTTCTTGCCGGAGGCATCTGTCACTTCTATTTTGCCGCCTTTTTTCAGCACACCATTGCCCATGATGGCCTCTATCTTATTCTTTTTGAAGAGGAACTGGATGCCTTTGCTCATGCCCTCTGCTACGCCGCGGCTCCTCTTGATGATAGCCGGGAAATCAGACTTGGCATTGCCCACAGTGATACCGTAGTCTGCCGCGTGAGATATATAGTCAAATACCTGTGCGCTCTTGAGGAGGGCCTTGGTAGGGATGCAGCCCCAGTTGAGGCAGATGCCGCCGAGGTTTTCGCGCTCTACCACGCCTACTTTCATGCCGAGCTGCGCTGCACGTATCGCTGCCACATAGCCACCCGGCCCGCTACCTAAAACTAAAAGGTCATATTGCATATTATCGATTTTTGTGGGGCAAGATAGATCAGAATTTTCAGAATGCTATGAATAATTCAGAATGAATACAGTGTGAACAGAACTGGAATTTTGAGATAAATTCCGGCAAGAAATATCTGTACACATTTAGACATCAATGGCGTGCCAGATACGAACTATGAGGATTGCTTTTGAGCGACCTTGTCCCAATCCATAAGTACCAGCACAAATATCAGGAGCGGCAGGGAGCTGATGTGCATCACGAGATAGTTTATGATGACGAAGAAAATGAATAAGTATAGATAGATACGGTCGAGCCTTTTGGTAAAGAAGCCTCCGAGAAAACTGAGCTGGATAAGCATCATGCTGATCAGCAATGTCTGCGAGAGCCCTGCGTGTGAGATCAGGTACGTATAGAGAGAAGCGAAGAGGCCGTCAGGGTAATCGTAGAGATACTGAGCGTGCTGGGCTTTGAGGATAGCTGCCATCTGATGCGGGTCAAAGATCGCCCCGCGGGTCAGCTTCCACAGGCCGGCAGAGGCAAACATGAAGAAGAAATAATAGCGCGCGCCCTCCCAGAGAAAAGTGAAGCGCTCCCCCTGTCCAAACCAGAATGGCACACTCAGCACCAGCATACCTACGAGGGTATGGTAGTGATGCATGGAGTAGGTAGACAGCGTAATATGCCAGATGAAGAGCAGCACAGAAAATACAATGGCATACGTACGCCGTGGTGACAAGGCGGCTGCAGCCAAGGCAGAGAAGAACAATATAAGGTCGAGTACCGGCGCCCACAGGATAGAATGCGTGACCACACCGGGTACACCCAGCCAGTGCATGAGCCAGTATGTATTGTCAATGCCCGGGTCTATCAGTACGGGGCGCGATAGCTGCGACAGGAGTGCGCTGGACACAAAGCTCAATATCAGCACGGCGGCGCTGCCCAGGTAGAAGTACCGGGCGCGGAGGTCTATCTGTGCCTGTGTGGTACTAGTCATTGCGCAGGGTAAATAAAGTGTGGGTACTGTCTGTATGTAGTGTGCCGTCAGGCCCGTAGCTCACCGTGGCGCGGGATACTGAGAGCGTGGGCTCCTCTATCATGCGCATATCTGCTATGTAGGAAAAGAGCCATTTTTGATAGGGAGTGTCCATACCTGGTTTATTCAGCAGGACGGTACGGAGGTGCGCTGCTGTGCTGCCGCTAAAGCGATGTGAGATGACGCGGTCCAGCGAGTCATGCCACTGTAGCTGCTGCAGCCCGTCATAGGCGGCGATAGTATTGTACACTATCTCGCGCTGCTGCTCAAAGAAGCTGCCTGACAGTACGGGATGGTGCCCTACCTCTATGCGATAGACGGGGTAGGAGGGCTGCTCGTGATGTGGCGCTGAGTACATGCCGTAGTGCCAGAAGGGGGTATTCTCCACGCCTTTGTACGTGAAGAAAAGCTGGCCGAGGATAAAGAGCGCAAAGAATGACGCGAGGACTTTGTCCCGCTGCCATACCTGGTATAGAAATGTGCGCTGCCACATAGCCGCAAACATAAGGTATCTGATCGTGAATATGTTTTAACAATGGGGATAATGTGATTTGCTTTTATCATGTACTATCCTCACCTTTAACAAAACTAAAATATAATCATATGGAACAAGCTCCGGAAATCAATGCTCCCACTCTATCAGTCAGAAATACTTTTCTGACAGTTCTCTGTATACTCACTTTTATAGGTAGCGGATATGGCCTGTACAAGGCTGTGACAGGTTACTTCACAGCGGATGCTACAGCCAGCGTGATGAGCGAGGCGAAGAGCAAGGTGGATGATCAGATGGAGGGAAAAGAGCAACCTGCCTTTGTGAAGGGGATGATGAATAATGTATTCTCAGCCATGTCGGCAGACAATATCCGCAAAAGCAGCATCATATCGCTACTAGGCAATATCCTGACGCTGATCGGCGCTATCCTGATGTGGGGACTGCGCAAGGCTGGCTATTATTCTTATATCGCCGGTACAGTGGTACTGATCGTAGGGCCGCTTATCCTTTTCGGTGGAGGCTTGGTAGGGCTGATGGGTAGTGGCTTTACGGCCGTCATCGGTATAGCATTTATCGTGATGTACGGCGTCAACTCCAAATACATGACGCGCTGATCATTCTTTGACCAGACGTCCTGACCGGCACCATCCTTTTAGATCACATACCTGCCACTGGTATACACCCGGCGGCAAACCTCCGATGAAGTGGACTGACTCAGCCTGCGACAGAGGCTGCTCATATACGCTGCGGCCCAGTGCATCGTAGATACATAGGCGCGCCACGCCGGATATATCAGGATAGGTGAGGCGCACCTGCACCGTGGCTGGTGAGGGATAGAGACTGATACGAGCGCCGGGTATATCCGCCATACCTGTATAGTAGTAGGGGGTCTGTCCCCGGCGATTGGCTTTGACATACGAGTTGAGTGACGTATCGGTCTGGCGGCCATCATCTCTGCCATAGGCTCCTACCACCTGCCCCAGCCCGGAGATATAGACATAGTCATAGTAATCGCCGCCATTGGTCCAGAAGATATCATTGCGCATACCGCCGCAGGCCGTGTCTGAGCGCAGGCGGCAGGAGCAGGGGCAGTACTGCGAGGGTGTGTCGGTCAGGCTGAGTTTGGTATCCAGCTCAGTGTATAAAATCGTATCAGCTATGCCATCCCGCTCTCGCGAGTAGTAAAGTGTATCCATAGCAGGCGAGTACCAGCGGCCAGTGATGACGACCGTGAAAAGGGATGATGTAGGGTTGCTATACAGCACGCCGTAGCTCAGGATGTGATATTGAAAAGTGTCACCGGGATCAAAATCATATATCTGCCGGATTGTGAGTGTGTCCAGGGCCTTGGTGCCTGAAAAGGTGAACAACAGAAGGATCGATAGTAGCAGTTTTTTCATTGCTTGACGATTTTGCCGGACTGGATGGTGCCGTGGTCGGATTCGATGCGCCAAAGATAAAGACCCGCCGGCAGCGCTGAAATGTCGTGATTGGTTTCAGTCCTAGATACAGGCGCTTCATAGACTTTTTGTCCCACAAGATTTAAAAGGCTCAATACGGCTGATTCTATGAGAGATTTTGTACTTAGTTTGAACTTATCAGCGACAGGATCGGGATATACTAATATGTCCGGCTGAAGCGATGTTTCTTCCACCCCGGCAGCAATATCAAATGGAGTGCCGAAACGCTCAGTACCGTTTGAATAGTATATCAAATTGCCACTATAATCGTGTTCAAATACCGTATAGGGAGGGTCCGGGTTTCCTGTAGCGGAATAATTATACCACGACAAATAGCCAAGATTTTGTGCAATAGTATAAGTGCTACTCAAAGTATACGGAATGCCGGGTCCATTAGGAGCGCGGGGACTTTTTGTAGTATAGTATCGCTGCGCAGTGTGCCCAATTATAGTGGTATCTACTAGGCCGTAGCAGGAATCATAGTCATAATACTTTCTAAACAGGGGACTGTCAAGGTCGTAGTATCCAGCTTGTAAGGGAGTAGATGCAAACATATGACATGTGCCTGTCTGATGGATATCATACGTATAATAAACGCTGTCTCCAGATACTGAGAAGTTTTTAGATGTAACTATATATCGGTAGTAGCAATCGTTTGGAGGAATATATCCGGCATTAGCCGGGCAATAACAGGTGAAATAAGTCCGATAGTCGAGTGTGTC
>JAFDYP010000029.1 GCA_018267355.1 Bacteroidota bacterium | reverse complement strand
CATGAGGGCATTGGCCAGGATCCGTGCGTGATTGCCCAGTCCTGTGCCGTTATTCAGCATTCGCTTTGCATCGAGGGCTATCTTCATTTGATAGCGAGATAGTATTTCATAAATGTCTCACGTGCTTTGTAGCGACTGATCATCCAGCCTGCATATCCGTCTGTGAATCCTTGCTGCAAAATATAGCTCTTCAGAAATTTGGCAGGTGTATTCAGCACTATTTTGAGCACCAGATAGAAGGTGCCTTTACCTTTCAGTGATGCAGCTGCCAGCTTCCCATACCGGTCTGCACGGACTTTCATCTCCGCATAATTGTCATAGCTGAAGTGCAGCAGGTCTCCGGAAAGAAATGTCGGTTTTTCGATCGTGATGAGTTCCTCGTGCACAGTTTTATCGTCCCAGTGGGCCTTGCGCCGGTCATAAAGCCTGGTGCGGGTATCAGGATACCAGCCACACGATCGCACAGCTTTACCTGCTATATGGTTCAAACGGTTTACATAATAAGAGCCCGAAATACCACTTTGCTTCAGGCCAGTGATAGATTCATGGAGTTCTGCCGAAAGCGCCTCATCCGCATCTATGGAGAGGATATAGTCATTCGCCGCCTGAGCAGTCCCATAGTTTTTTTGAGCCCCAAAACCTTCAAATTTTTTTTCGATCACCTTGGCACCTTTTGCCCTCGCTATTGAGAGCGTTTCATCATCAGAGCCGGAGTCTATCACTACTACTTCATCTGTCACACCGGCCAGTGAGTCTATACAGGCTCCGATGTGCTTTGCCTCATTGTGCGTGATGATGAGTGCTGAGATCTTAGTCATGGATGGCAGGGCTATGATCGATACTAGTCAGGAAAATGAGCAAAAACAGCAGATAGAATGTACTGCCTATCTGCTCCTCGAGCGGAGCCTCCGTGAGAAATGCCGAAAAGAAGATCAGGAAGAGCAGGGCCATGAGCCAGTTACCTTTGCGGAAGCTACTCACAAATGGATATACGAATGCAGCAAGGTAGGCCAGGAGACCTAGTATACCCGCTGCTGCCCATATCCAGATAAATTCATTATGTGGCATTTTGCGGTCGGCTTCATTTACTATAGAGGGGAATAATTCGTGCGATATGGCTTTTGACTCTACCAGCAGGTCTCCGGCGCCTACACCTGTCAGCGGGTGACGCTTTATGATCTCCATGCCGCTGCGCCAGGACGCGATACGCATCGCGTCAGACATATTGTCTATATGCCCGGCGGCTACCTCGCCTACTGTCCAGCGCATATAGTTGATCTTATTCTGAAAACTGGGAATCAGGAAGTACAATGCCAAAGGAGCAACGATAGTAGACAGCGCGATAGCAGAGCCGATCGCATATCTGCGTGTACGGATAATATACACGACGGCATAAAGTAGTAAACCGCTGTAGAGCGCTATCCAGCCGCTGCGAGACGACAAAATATGAATGACGACAAAGAGGAATGCAGCCAACGGGAGTACCTGATACCCGGATATCGCCCGCTGCTCATATAGCCGGATCAAACAGAAAAATGCAAACACCAATAGTAGCGTATATCGTATGTGTGAGAATGGTGTAGGGATGATACCTCCGAAGCTGACACTGCGGGTGATCTCATCGTAATGCAGAGCATAGTTTACCATGACACTCACCGCACTGAGTACCATTATTATACTAAAAGCGATCAGTAACTTATGAAAAAATGAACTATCAAAGAATTGAAAGGCGCAGAATGCTACAGGTAGAAAGAGGAAAGGCAGTTTGATCTGCACAAAGGTAGCCCAGAGGTGTTTATCATCTGAGTTGATACCTGATAGTAGTATGGTCAGAAGAAAAAGCACATTGATATAGTAGGCCGGACTGGAGAGATAAGTGCGTAGCGTCTGGCCTATGTCAAAGGCCAGCAGGCCATATGCTATCAGCCCTATCACACCGACACTGATCATGGCGCGTGAGAGTGAGAAGCCCACAAAGACCGACACACATAGCAGGTAGACGACCCATTGATCCCTGCCCTCAGGGAGCACTTTGTGTATGACCGTCTTTTGCTGCAAATGTTTTATATTTTCGATACGCTATGCCTGCGCAAAATACGACCATCCTGTCCGATTTTAAAACCCTGGCCCGCACTATCTCTCTGGTGGAGAATGAAGCGGATGGTTTTGAAACTATACTCGGGTCGCTCACGCCACATGATATACCGGTCATCGGCCTCACTGGTCCCCCCGGCGCCGGCAAGAGTACGCTCCTGAACGCGGTGATCGGTTATTTATTGGGTGAGGGCAAAAAAGTAGGCCTGATCCTCGTAGACCCTTCTTCGCCGTTCAATCTCGGCGCCGTACTGGGTGACAGGTTGCGCATGACTGCTCATTTTACTGACCCCAATCTCTTCATTCGGTCTCTGGCCTCGCGCGGGTCTCTCGGCGGCCTGAGCGATAAGATCATAGAGGTAGTAGAGGTGATGAAGGCTTATCCCTTTGACTATATATTCATAGAGACGGTAGGTGTAGGCCAGAGCGAGGTAGAGATAGCCGGCCTGGCGGACACCACAGTCGTAGTACTGGTGCCTGAGGCGGGCGATTCGGTACAAGCCATGAAAGCGGGCCTCATGGAGATAGCAGATATTTTTGTAGTGAATAAAGCAGACCGGCCAGAGGCGGATGCGATGGCCAATTTTTTATCCCTGCAGCTCCACATCAGCGGGCGGGACCATATCCCTGTGCTGCGTACGGTAGCGGTGGAGGCCAAAGGTGTCAAAGAATTGATCAGTACAATCAGGCAGATAGAGTTCAAAGGCAATGAGGAAAGGAGGATCAGCCTGATGGCAGATAAAGCCTATAAGATCATCCAGCGTTATAGGATGAAGGGATTTGATAAGAAGGCGCTGCGCCAGCAGCTCATAGACTCAGCAGCGCAGCCGGGCTTCAGCCTGTATCGTTTTACCCACGGCTTCCTCCGACCGCTTGAGAGCTGATACCCATGCCCGGGGCACATCAGGCTAGCTTTTTGTAGCTTTAGGCCGGTCAAATATTCAAATCTATCAGCCTTGAGATCATTAGCCAGAGTTTTAGTATTAGTCTCCCTTGCAGCGGTGCTGGGTACATTTATTTCTTCATGCCGGTCGACGAAGGCGGCGTATGATGATAAGCACGCGATCCTGCTGGATACCATGCAGATCACAGTGCCCAGGGAAAATCCATACAGGGCCGCAGCTACTAAGTACTGTGATCTGATACACACCAGACTGGATGTGCGCTTTGACTGGGCACACCAGTGGCTGTATGGCCAGGAACATATCACGCTGTCACCGCATTTTTATCCGCAGGCCAGTGTCAAGCTCGACGCAAAGAACCTGGATATCTACAAAGTAGAGCTGGTCGGCGCCAATGGCAATACCAGCCCCCTCAGATACACCTATGATACGATGAAGCTGGATATCACGCTGGACAGGGAGTACAAGGAGGGAGAGAAGTTTACCCTTTTCATAGACTATAAGTCTAAACCTAATGAGCGCCGTACCGGGGGCTCCGATGCGATACAGGAGGATAAGGGGCTTTACTTTATCAATCCGCTGGGCACAGACTCAGACAAGCCGCAGGAAATATGGACCCAGGGAGAGACAGAGTCAAACTCCTACTGGTTTCCTACTTTGGATAAACCTAATTTCAAGTGTACTGATGACATCTATATCACAGTAGACAAAAAGTACACGACCCTGTCAAATGGTGTACTTGCGTCGCAAAAGGATAATGGAGACGGCACCCGTACCGACTATTGGCATATGGACCTGCCCCACTCGCAGTATCTCGTGATGATGGCCGTGGGAGAGTTTGTAGTCACTAAGGACAAATGGCGTGATAAAGAAGTAAACTACTATATCGAGCCTAAGTATGCTCCTTATACCATGAAGATGTTTGGCGAGACACCTGCCATGATGGAGTTTTTTTCTCGGCGGCTGGGATATGACTATCCCTGGCAGAAATACTCACAGGTGGTAGTACGCGACTATGTCAGCGGCGCTATGGAGAACACCACAGCTACTCTGCATGGAGAAAACCTCAACCGTACACCACGCCAGATGCTCGATGAGGACTATCACGATTATATCTCCCATGAGCTGTTTCATCAGTGGTTTGGAGATCTGGTCACCGCCAAGACGTGGAGCAACACTACACTGCATGAATCCTTTGCCGACTACAGTGAGTACCTGTGGAATGAGCACCGCTATGGCCGTGAATATGCCGACTGGAAAAACTACCAGGCTTTTGCCAAGTATATGGCCGATGTGCGCAAAGGTAAAAACTATGATCTGGTGCGCTTTCACTATGATGACAGAGAAGAGGTTTTTGATGCACACACCTATGAAAAGGGCGGTCGCATCCTCCATATGCTGCGCTATGCGGTAGGAGACGATGCTTTTTTCAAATCCCTGCAGCTCTATCTCCAGCGCTATGCATATAAAAATACAGAGGTACCTGCACTGCGCATGTGTTTTGAAGATGTCACAGGTCGTGATATGAATTGGTTCTTTGATCAGTGGTACTACAATACTGGGCTACCGGTCCTGGATTTCAAATACAGCTATGCACATGACAGTGTCTATGTCAAGGTCTCTCAGAAGCACAGCACTGATAAGCCACTCACCTATCAGCTACCATTCCGTATAGACATGCACTATGATGATATCGTGGTATCAGAGAATGTGACGCTGACTAAGAGAAAACAAACCTTTGCCTTCAAGGCACTGGGCAGAAAGCCTGACCTGATAGATGCAGACGGGGAGCGGGTCCTGCTATGCGAGAAATCTGAGAATAAGAGTATAACAGAGTATGAATTTCAGTACCGGAAAGGCACGCGCTATATGCAGCGGCGCGAGGCTCTCGACTCGCTAAAGGGTGCTCAGAAAAATAATACCGGAGTAGCTGCCCTATATAAGGATGCTCTGAGAGACCACTCGGAGAGCATCCGCGCGCTGGCCGTCAGGAATATCCTGGTGACCGAAGCTGACAGAGATGGTATTCTTCCCGCGTTGCAGGCCATGCTGGAGACAGATAGCGCCTCTCATGTACGCGCGGCTGTGCTGGACAAGCTGGGCAGAGAGAAAGCGCGCAAATATGAAGCCGCTGTGGAGAAAGCCCTGGGGGATTCGTCTTATCTCGTGGCCTCTACGGCGCTCATCACTCTGAATAAGCTGGATTCGCTCAAGGCGCTGCAGGCCATCAGGCTCTTTGCAAAGGAAAAGGTTTTTGACATGAAGAATGCAGTGTACACGGTGGTCGCTCTGAGTGGCGACTCCGGGTACAACGGATACTTTGAGAGAAAACTGAAGGAGGACAAGGGCTTCTCCAAAGCTATGCTGATGTATCACTATGCTAATTTCCTCTGCCGTATGCAGCCGGCGCTGAGCGCCCGTGGTGTAGTGACGATCAAGGCGGAACTCCTGGCTGACCAGGAGAAAAGTAAACAGCTTCTGGGCTTTGGTCTCGGCGCGCTGGAGCGTATCAAAGAAACATACGAGCGTGAAAAGGCTGTCTACGAGCAGGTAGAGAGCAGCGGCAGCCGCACAAAGGAGAAATACAAGGCTGCGCTCAAAGCAGAGCTCAAAGAGATAGATAACGTGATCAAGACTGCTAAGGCTGCTATAGAAGAGGTCAAGGCAGTGGAGTGATCATCGTAGCAGTGTGATGTTGCCTTTCAGTTGTACATTGTCCTTATTGATCAAGGTAGCGTCTACGGTATAGGTATAAACCTCCATAGGCTGCGGTGCGCCGCGATAGATACCATCCCAGCCTTTCTTTGGGTCATTGCCCTGATATACCAGCTGGCCCCATCGGTTGTAGATGCGGAAATCCATAGCTATGATCCCCTTGCCCTCTACAAATACTATATCATTTATACCGTCTCCGTTTGGAGAGAAGGCATTGGGCACGCCTATCATCGGTATGAAGCGGATATAAAGGCTGTCGCATACAGTATCGCGACAGGGGGCACCTTGATTGTACACCTCCAGGCACACTACCTGCCAGTCTATAGTATGGTCGTAGATGTGGGTCGGGTTGGTTTCCAGTGAGCTGTCGCCATCTCCAAAGTGCCAGATCGATGTATTGTAGTGCTGACTGGTATTGATAAAGTCTACCGGTGTCTCAAACAGATACGTATCCATGGCAGTAGTATAAGAGGCTATCGGCTGGGCATAGACAGTGATGTTTTGGCGCAATGTATCGTACACATCACAGGTGCTCGTATCTATGATAGAGAGTTGTACCGTATAGTAGCCATCTGTGCCATAGAGATGTACCGGTGAGTATACTGCAGATCCCTGTCCATCACCAAACTGCCACTGGTACGTTGCGGAGGGATCGCTCTGATTCACAAAACTTTCTGTCTGCCCCAGGCAGATATCGCCGAGTGTGAAGTGCAGCACCACATTAGGTTTCAGCGTGACGGTACGGTACATAGAGTCGCGCGGATGACAGCGGGTAGTATCTACGGCCAGCAGCTTGATGGTATAGGTGCCCGGAGTGTAATAATGCTGGGAAGGATTCGCAAGGGTAGAGCTATTGCCATTGCCAAAGGTCCAGTAATATTGAGTAGCGTTTACACTGTTATTGACCAGCTGGATGGAGAGGTCAGAGTCGCAGTCATTCAGCACCTGTATGTCAAAACGGGTATGTACAGAGTCATCTATCACTACGATCGTAGCATAGTTGGAGTCTATATTCACGCACGCATTGGAATCTATAGACACACATAACACCTGGTAGCTGCCTACCGGTGAGAAGGTGTGCTGTACAGGTGAGCCTATCGCGGTATCGCCACCCGGGAAGAACCAGTAATAATGGGTGGTCAGCAGCGGTGATACTCCATACATAGTAGCCGTGAAGGGCACACAGCCTATCGTGTCAGGTACGGAGACAGATGTCTGCAGCGGACTCAGGCTGATGATCACCCGCGCCGTATCGTAGGGGTGGCATATTTTAGTACTGTCGTATAATATGTGCGTGATCGTATCAAAGGTGCTGCCCCGGTAGGTGTGCGAAACCGTAGCGGCTGTAGAAGTATAGCCATCGCCGAAGTCCCACTTTTGCCATGTGGCACCTACATAGCTGGAGTGTACCGCCACATCTACAGAGTCACAATTATAGAAGTGCCTGCTCACGCTGAATCCTGCATCGGCTGATGAGTCTATGGCTATCACGTGCATCACCAGCGTGTCTGTCTTATTACAGGTAGTAGAGTCATAGAGGGTCACTCGCACGGTATAGTGGCCTCCCCGCGTGTAGGTATATACAGGGTTAGCCAGGGAAGTGGTATCCCCGTTGCCAAAATCCCAATGATAGCTACCGGCAGACGGTGTCGTATTGCCAAAGTGTATAGTGAGGGGGATACAGCCCACAGTATCAGTCGGACTCAGCGTGAGCCGCACAATAGGTGGGGTGATCACCTTCCTCTGGTAGGTGGCCTGGAGGTTACACTTGGTAGTATCTGTCACAGTGAGCGTCACAGTATATGATCCCGGCGCCGCGTAGGTATGCGTAACAGTGGGGCTGGCTATAGACGTAGTACCATCACCAAAATTCCACAGATAGTGAGTAGTAGGGTAGTTAGTAGTGGTTAGGGTCACATTCCTGTTGTAGCAGTCTACAAAGACACTATCACCAAAAAATGCGGAAAGACTGTCATCTCGCACCCATACATCTATATAGGCTGTGTCTGCTGAGTTGCACTGTGCAGAGTCTGTACCTATCAACGATACAAAATAGTGCCCGGTATCCGTATAGGTGTGTACGGGGTACGGCTGTACCGAGCTGCTGCCATCGCCAAAGTTCCAGTACAGGTGCTGCACGTTGCTGGTCTGTGATTGAAACTGTACAGTGAGCGGCACACAGCCTGTGGCACGAGGGGAGGCATTTACATCTACGTACGCCCCTGAGTAGTTCATCTCAAATTTCAGCGCTGAGTAGTTGCAGTTATAGCTATTGTTGTTGGTAGACCAGGCTCCCGGTGTAGCCGGGAAAAGACTATTGCCGCCGCAGCCGGAGCATACAGCGGAGTAGATCGTACCGTTTTTATCAAAGCGGCAGGTGCCTCCGTCCACATGCTCTCCTACCTGCGCCCTGCCTCCGTAGAACGTACCATATAGTATGCTCGATAGCCCGCTGGATAAGACAATGAAGTACATATCACTTCCGTCCGTACTGGTCTGTACAGCATTGGATGTG
>JAFDYP010000299.1 GCA_018267355.1 Bacteroidota bacterium | reverse complement strand
GATAGAGGCCACCATTTTGTCATACTCGCTAGGTATGGCATAGTCTGATGCCAGTTTGGATACGCTGTCTATCTCGTGATATATTTCGCGCTTTTTGCCTTCGTCAGTCTCTCTCAGATGCTTTTCATACAAATCGGATATTGTATTCAGATAAATACTCTCCTTGGCCCAATCCCTCGTACCATACTTCTGAGTGCCTTTAAACATCATGTGCTCAAGGTAGTGAGCGAGGCCGGTGGTTTGCGCCGGGTCATATTTGCTACCCGCCTTGACTGCTATCATGGTCTGCACGCGGGGTGCTTCCTTATTGACGGATATGAATACCTTGAGGCCATTTTTAAGTGTAAATTCTCTGACGCCGTACATATCATTGGATAGAGGGGCAGTAGGTTTCACAGAAGATTGTCCAATGACAGACTGCATAAACAAGATTATGGTTATAAATATGGAAGTTGCTACTCTTGACAACATATATTAAATGCTTTATTTTGGGTAAAGTTTTCGCCAGTGCGACAAACATAATTAAATAATGGCAGTTAACCCCCAAGGCTTATGGCTCGGAAAACGTCTGACAACATCGATATCAATGCACTCCTGGGAGGTTCATTTCTCTATCGCAGCCCCAAAGGTAAAACACTCGAAGAGCGCTATACGCCTTTTAACCAATATGTAGACCTGCTGAAGCTGAATGGCGTGTATCCGTTCAGCCGCACAGTAGCCTCTACTCTGGGCCCGGAGGTTTACCTGAGCAACACCTGGGCGGATGAAGATACCCCTTGCCTCAACTTCGGCTCGCAGGACTATATGGGTATGACCAGCCATCCGGCTATCATCCAGGCCGCCAAAGATGCGATAGAAGAATTTGGCGTGACCTCCGGCGGCACACCTGTACTCGGTGGCCGCAATACACTCACCAATAAGCTCGAGAGAAAACTAGCAGAAGTACTCCACGTAGATCAGGCACAGGTATTTGCCAGCGGCTGGAGCGCCTGCTTTGGCGCCATAGCAGGACTGGTCACACACAAAGACTACGTGGTGATGGATATGCTCCAGCACAACTCATCTGATGTAGCTGCCAACTATGCCACGGAGCACGTTTACAAATTCAAGCATAACGACCTGGAAGATCTGGAGAAGAAGCTCCGTTTCTGCAGCGATCGCGTGGGCACAGGCGGTATCTTCGTACTCATAGAGTCGCTCTACTCTATGAACTCTGACGGCCCTGACCTACCCGCAGTTTATGCGCTTTGCAAAAAATATCAGGCCATCCTCATCATAGATGTAGCGCATGACTTTGGCTGTATGGGTGAGGAGGGCCGCGGCCTGCTGGAGACCATCGATATGAAGTCTGCCAAAGACATCGTAGTCATCGGCTCCTTCAGCAAGACGCTCTGCAATCCCGGTGGCTTCGTGGCCGGTCCACGCGTGATACGCCAGCAGATAGAGATCTTCTCTCCATCCTACACATTTGCATCCAGCATTTCTACCATCTCCTGTGCTATCATCTACAAAGCGCTTGAAATAGCCTTCTCTGATGAAGGCAAAGAAATACGCAAAAACCTACTCGCCAATATCGAGTTTGCGATCAAAGAGCTGAATAAGCGTGGATTCTACACCAATGGTATACCTAGCCCTTTCGTGCCGGTGCTAATAGGTGACTCACGCCTGGCTCGTCTGCTGTCTCGTGAGATACTCTCTATGGGCCTGGTGGCAAACCTCATCGAGTTTCCGGCTGTACCGCGCAATCAGTCTATCATCCGATTCCAGATGATGGGCGGCATGACGCAGGAGCAGATACTACAGGCAGTAGACATCATGCACAAAGGCATCATCCGGTCGCAAGAGCTGCTGCTAAATGCGAAAGTAGATGCTATAGAGATCTTGCCGGAGGAATGAGACATCGCAGAAACATCAAAGGCTAACACGCGTTAGCCTGTATTTAATTTTTCGAAAAAGAGTACTGTTACGCCTCCCTCACCGGCTGCACCTTAGGGATGCTGAAGTAGAAGGATGATCCCACGCCCGGCTCTGAGTCTACCCATATCTTGCCATGCAGGCGGTCTATGATCTTGCGGCAGATGGAGAGGCCGAGGCCAGTACCCGGGAAGTTGTGCTTATTGTGCAATCTCTGGAATGGCTCGAATATCTGTTGTGCGTATTGTTTATCGATCCCGATACCATTATCCTGTATGCAGTAGGTGATATGGCCAGGCTCCTCTGTACAGATGATGCGGATCACAGGTGAGGCAGAGGTATTATACTTGATGCCGTTTTGTATCAGGTTTTGCACGAGCTGGGTGATAGCGTTCTTATCAGCCATGAGCGGATACAGCGGCTCGTTGATATACACCTTTGCATTGCGCTCCTGCATGAGGAGCTGGAGGCCGGAGAGTACATCGTCCAGCAGCACATCCATATCTACCGGTGTGCAGTTGATCTCCTTCTTATTGATAGTAGAGTATGACAGCAGGTCCTTGATCAGCGCCTGCAGGTTTGAGGCACCTTTCACAGCATAGTCTATATACTCCATCGCATCTGTATCCAGCTTAGACTCGTACTTGCGCCGTAGGAGCTGCATATAGTTTGATATCATACGCAGCGGCTCCTGCATATCATGCGAGGAGATGTAGGCAAACATCTCAAGATCCTTATAGCTCTCCTGCAGGTCGGCAGTTTGTTTCTCTATCTGCTCCAGGTACTCATGGTGGCGCTGGAAGCTACGCGTCTGGCTGAGGAAATTAGCATTGCTCTCACCTGTCTCCATGCCTCTCACGATGGTCTCCAGCCAGATATATTTTCCTTGTTTATTGAGGAATCTGTACTGAAATACATTATTCTCATCCTGCGGTTGGTGACTGGCTATATGCCTGTTGTACAGTTCACGGTCATCAGGGTAGATGAACCTGCTGGCAGATCTGCCAGATAGCTCGCCCG
>JAFDYP010000298.1 GCA_018267355.1 Bacteroidota bacterium | reverse complement strand
GGAGTCTGCCCTGCTGCGCGCTGAGAAGCTCGTAAACCTGCACGGCCTCGAGGCTTCACAGCTCTACGTAGATATGGTGAAGTGCTTCTTCTTCGACGCCATGGACCGCATCAATGTAGCAGGCAAATCCGGCCTCGCTGCTTTCGCCGAAGGCGATGAGCTGCGTATGATGGCTATGGGCCTGAAGAGGTTTACCAAGGTAGACTTCCTCAATACCAAGAATATCCGCCGCGCGGTAGCTGACAAGCTGATCGCTGAGAATGGCTACTGCTTCTGGGACTAATCCCGTGGCAGGCAATCTGATACAAAGGCGCACTATCCGGTGCGCCTTTTTTATTGGTCGGCAAAGATGTGTCATTGACAGAGCTGTTTTTGTTTTTATAAAAAGGGCAGTAACTTAGTATCACTACTAAAACTAATATCATGAAGAGTATCCATCAGTGGCTCGACGAGTATGCTGAGAGCCATCAGAATCCTACTAATAAAATGGTGCACTTTGTCTGTGTACCCGTCATTTACTTTACCGTAGTGGGCCTGCTGTATAGCATCAAGCTGCCGGTAGAGATCGCACCGGGCCTGCCGCTCACTGTGGCTGATATCGTCACGGTGCTTGTGGCTGTTTATTACTTTACGCTATCCTTCTCCCTGGCTATCGGCATGGTGCTGTATAGTGCGCTCTGCCTCGTACTGTGTGAGGCGATACAGCGCGCTACAGGTGGCTATCTCTGGGCGGTGTCTCTGGCACTTTTCGTAGCGGCATGGATCGCACAGTTTTGGGGTCACGGTATCGAGGGCAAGAAGCCTTCCTTTGCCAAGGATATCCAGTTTCTCATGATAGGACCAGCCTGGATCATGAGCTTTATCTACAAGAAGATCGGCCTGTCTATCTAAGCCGGTGGCAGCCCAATAAAATATAGCGTCAGGCCTTTGCCTGACGTTTTTTATTTGAACAATCATTATCATCACTCATGTCAAACATAGACCTCATCATAGAAGAACGCCCCCGTGATATCGGCAATTTCCTCGTAGGGCGCTTGCTGCCTTTTCGTACGCGGCGGATGGTCGGGCCGTTCATCTTCATAGATCATATGGGGCCTGCGGCTATGGCTACGACGGAGAATATGGATATCCCGCCGCACCCGCATATCGGCCTGTCTACGCTGACCTACCTCTTTGATGGCAACATCATCCACAAGGATAGTCTGGGCACAGAGATAGAGATCAAAGCGGGCCAGGTGAATTGGATGACGGCCGGCAAAGGTATCGTGCACTCCGAGCGCACCCCTCCATACCTGCGCGGCAAAGAGAAGTCCCTGCATGGGCTGCAGATCTGGGTAGCGCTGCCCAAGGCGCAAGAGCAGATGGAGCCGACCTTCTATCATGCCGATGCCGAGCAACTGCCCGCATGGGAAGAGGATGGCGTGAGCTATAAGCTGATAGCCGGCGCCTATGATGGGCGAGTGTCGCCAGTGCCCGTATATAGCCCGCTCTACTTTCTGGAGCTGAAGAGTAAGGAAAGAACGAAGGTCTCTATCGGCGCCAAACTCTATGGTGAGTCGGGCCTGTATATCCTCAGTGGCGCCGTCGAGAGCGATGGCAATGTGTACGGGCCTAAAGAACTACTAGTGGCCAAGGATAGCAGCATCTGCGAGTTTACCATGCTGCCGGATACTACGGTCTATTTCTTTGGTGGTGATGCGCTGCCGGAGCCGCGCCTGATCTACTGGAACTTTGTAGCGACTGATCAGAACCTGATAGATGCTGCTAAAGCCAAGTGGATGGCGCAGGAGTTTCCTCGCGTGGCGGGCGAGACGGAGTTTGTGCCGCTGCCTTTGCAGCATTGAGATACTTGTGCTGCTGCGTCAAATCCCCCGGCCTTCGGCCACCCTCCCGACCAAGGTGCGGGATCTGCGACCTTTTCAAGGACTTTCAGCCATGTAGACTCATTGCGCAGGAGCAATGCCTGATGCGTGATAACAGGGCTTCGGTATATGAATAATAGCCTCGCTAGCCTTTTATAATCTTGTCGTACTTGGTCCCGTTGGCGGGGTCGAGGCGTTTGAGGATATTTATGGCCTCGGTCTTCTCACCGGCGTCAGCACCCTGGAAGATACTGACCAGTTCATCGCCCTTGGCCTGTAGGAAGAGGATCACAAGTACGTTGTTTGGATAGTCTTTGAAGGTCTTGTCCAATGTACGCAGTGACTGTAGTATGCCGGCGCGGGCGACTGTAGGATCATCAAAGAAATTGTCCATGCCGAGGCGGTGGTACTCATAGATCACCTGCTTGAAGCCGTCAAACTTGGCACCCTGCAGGAAGCTGATGATGTTGTACCGGTTCTTATTGCCACTCACAGGGTTATTGTCAAATGGCTTCCATCCCCTTGATTCATTGCCACCCTGCGGTACAGCATTCATGATCTGCTCCGCCATAGCAAAGTACTTGGTGCCGCCGCCTTTGGCCATACTCTCATAGTCCAGCCCGATGATCAGGTAGGCATAGTAGGCCAGCACAGAGGTGAGGTTTGACTGGTACTGGTTGATATTAAAATCAAGCGGCGTATTGGGCGAATAGGTGAAGACAAAGTCCAGGTCGCGGAAGTTGAGCATCGGCGAGTTGTACGTACTATTGAACGCCGGGCGTGCAGCCTGTATCGTGATAGAGCCGGTGTACTGGTCCTGGTTTTCCACCCCATCCAGCTGTATGTAGAGCGAGCAGTCTATGCGCTCCTCCGGTGCGAATACATCCTGTGTCCAGGCGCGCTGATTCATAAAGTCCGTCATGGCGCCCTGCAGTGTCTGAAATACAGACGGATCTACGCCGGTTATCTTCTGAGAGTTGAGCTGTATGGTGCACTTCAGCTCCTGGGCAGAGAGGTGCCGGGAGAATATCAGGAGCGCTATCAAAAAGCCCAAAGGTCTTGCCATTCGCATTATAGCTGTGTTTCTATATAGTCTAAGATATCAGATGCTACATCTGATTTTGCCTTCAGATCAAAGGTAACCACATTTCCCTTCTTATCCACTATGGTGACCTTATTGGTGTCATGCTGGAAGCCCGCCCCTGCATCTTTGAGAGAGTTTAACACGATCATGTCGAGGTTCTTCTTCTCCAGTTTTGACCGGGCATTGGCCAGCTCATTGTCCGTCTCCAGGGCAAAGCCTACGCAGACCTGACCCTCCCTTTTGCCACGGCCCAGCTCGTATGCTATGTCTTTGGTCTTGACAAGCTCGAGTGTAAACTCTCCCTCCTGCTTCTTGATCTTGCTGGTGGCGGGATGCTTTGGGGTATAGTCTGCTACAGCCGCCGCGAATATGATAACATCGCTGGCCGCGAAATATTGTGTGCAGGCGGTATACATGTCAGCCGCAGAGACCACCTCTACTACCGAGATGGCAGGCGAGATGCTGTATGCCTGCGTAGGACCCTTGACTAGTGTGACCGTGCCGCCACGTGCCGTACAGGCCTCGGCCAGGGCTATGCCCATCTTGCCCGTAGAGAAATTGCTGATGTACCTGACGGGGTCTATCGGCTCCCGTGTAGGGCCTGCGGTGATCAGTATTTTTTTGCCGGATAGCTGCACGCTGTGATGGTTTTGTATAGGAGGGCAAGTTAAGAAAAGCAGGTTAATGCAGGGGAGCAGTATGCTGCAGGGTTTAGTTCTTTTTATGCAACTTCGTTTGATGAAAGCCAGGCCCGACTTTGCGCTGATCGCATCTGTAGCTATGAGCATCCTGCTGGGTGCTGTCTTCCTCTACTCGGGCTATACCAAGCTGTATCCCATAGAGCCGTTTGAGTACACCTTTGTAGACCTGGGCATAGCGGGCTGGAATACGGCACCCTTCATAGCCCGGCTGCTGGTGGCGCTGGAGTTTGCCTGCGGGGGGCTGCTGATCTTAAACTTTCGCCTCCGCCGCTTTACCATCCCGCTGGTAGCCTCGCTGCTGGTCGTTTTCTGCATCTATCTCATGGGTATCCTGATGACCAAAGGCAACAACGGCAACTGCGGCTGCTTTGGCGAGTACCTGCCCATGACGCCGCTACAGGCTATCATCAAGAATGTAGGCCTGCTGCTCATGTGCGGCCTGATCTATGCTATGGCGCGCCCCATTGAGTGGCGCTTTATGAAGTATATAGCGGCACTCCTCTGTATCACAGCACTGACGCTGCCCTTTATCCTGAATCCTGTGGACCTGCAGAGCTCTAAAAACCTGCAGCCCCAGTCAGTGAACTACAAAGTGCCGCTGGACCTGCTCTATGAATCTGAGAATCCTAAAAATGCGAAACCGGCCATAGAGCTGCGCACGGGCAAGCATATCATAGCCTACCTGAGCCTGACCTGCCCGCACTGCAAGATAGCTGCGCAGAAGATACATGTATTGCACAAGGAGAATCCCGCCATACCTTTTTACCTGGTCATGAATGGTAAAATAGAGCTGTATGAACCCTACATCAAGAACTATGGCCTGGAAGATATACCTCATGAGATCTTCTTCGGCCCGGATGAGTTTATCAGTATGGCTGGTCCCAAAATGCCGCAGATACTATGGGTCAATAACAGTATCGTAGAGAAAAAGGGCGGCTACTTTCAGCTGAATGAAAAAGCTATAGAAGACTGGCTGAAAGAGTGATCACCTCACCTATCTGCCTTTGACATCTTTCCTCTCAGAAGGAGATGAAAGAGCCTCTTATTTGAAATCACTTTTATTTGTCAGCTTCAGCATGAAGTATGCCGTATGCTAAGCGCTCAGCTGTGCTACGATAGCCTCCGGCTCGGCCATCCGGCCATCACCTACCAGGCCACTGGCCAGCTCGCCATTCTCTACCGGTATAAGTGTATTGCCGTAGGACCGGAGTAGATCTATGTTCCTCTTTGTAGCCGGGTGCTGCCACATATCCAGGTCCATGGCCGGGGCAAAGTACACCGGGCATTTGGCTGAGAGATAGGTGGCCAGCAGCATATTATCACACTGGCCTGTGGCCATTTTAGCGATGGTATTGGCAGAGGCGGGGGCTATGAGCATGAGGTCTGCCCAGAGGCCGAGCTCTACGTGATTATTCCAGGTATGGCTGTCATTCTGCAGGTGGCTGATGACCGGACTCTTGCTCAGCACAGAGAGGGTGAGCGGCGTGATGAAGTCTGCGGCGGCGGCGGTCATGATGACGCGTACGTCAGCACCGGCCTTGACCAGCAGGCGCACGAGGGTGGCACTCTTGTAGGCTGCTATGCTGCCTGTGACGCCGAGGATGATCTTTTTGCCAGTGAGACTCATTGCGATTTGAAAATGAGGTGATTTGACGATTTGAAAATGGCTATCAATGATCTAATGCCGAATACATTTTTGCCACATAGAACACATAAAGACATAGAAAATAAAGCAATATAAAACGTCAGGTCGTGCTATCTAAGCGCAAAAAGCGCAAGGGCCGGTTTGTGTATGCGGTACTTGCGCTTTGCTATATCTTTTTAGAGCCGGATTACTGCTGATCGGTATAGCGATAGCTGATCTGGTCATCCTGAAACTCCTTCATAGCGAGGATAGTAGGATGAGGCAGCTTCTCATAAAACTTTGAGATCTCGATCTGCTCCCTATTCTCATGGATCTCCTCCAGTGTGTCTGTATGAGAGGCAAAGTCCTCCAGTTTGCCGTGCAGTTCCATCTTGAGGTCTGCGCCGATCTGGTTGGCCCTCTTGGCTATGACAGCGATAGACTCATAGGTATTCTGAGTCTTTTTAGCCAGTTTTTCGAGGTTTTGGGTCTCGATCAGCGGGCTGATCTGTGTCATTTTGATCTTCTTACTTTTGTCCATCTGTTGTTGCTTTTCCTATTTTTTCAGAAGCGAGAGCGTAGAGTTTCTCGGCTTCCTTGATGTATTTACCGTCTTTGTATTTATCCACAAAGGTATAATAACTTTTGATAGTGCGGTCATAATAGTCCCGCTTTTTGGCTTCGCGTCTTACGGCATTGGTGTCTCCTACCTCCTCGGCCAGTTCGTAATTTGTCCTGACGATACCCAGGTAGCACTTCTGGATGGTCTCATCGGTCTTTTTGATGCGATCCGGGTCCTTGATGTACTGTAGCTGTTCACTGCACTCGCGGATAGCTACGGACAGGTGTTTCTCCCGCTCCTCCAGTATGTAGGCGTAGGCCTTGTCATAGGCAGCCTCAGTAGAGTAATAGTGCGCATCGTTCTCATACTTAGAGGCTTCTGCGAGATATTTACTCGATGGGAATTTGTATACAAAGTTTTTGTAAGATGAAATGACCGAGTGGTAGCGGTCTACTTTTTTGAGTACGATACTGTTTTCGGCATACTT
>JAFDYP010000297.1 GCA_018267355.1 Bacteroidota bacterium | reverse complement strand
TGATCCAGGAATCTATTTATCCAGCGCTCTCCAGCTCCACTGATATTAAGGTCATCGATTATTTCTGCCAAGTCGTAGAGCTGAGCTTTTGCCCGATCTTCCAGAACTACCTTCATGAAGCCTTTTTGTTCTGATTCCGCTTTCGAAGATATTCTGTTATCTCCTCTCGGACTTGCGCTAGTGGCGTAAACTTTTCCTCTCGCGGGCTATCCAGGTACTCTTCTAACTCTTCCTTCGTCGCAGGACGCCCTATACCCAAAACCGCATCGCGTGGCGTAAGTTTTTTGTGAGGCTGCTTCATGACTGCTAGATTATAACCTAAAGATACCGACAAATCCATACTTCACCAAAAGGTGAGTTTACCCCACCTTCTTAGTAGCGTGCAGCAGATAGGCCTTGATAAAATCATCCAGCTCACCATCTAGCACCGGCTGTACATTGCCAGTCTCATAGCCGGAGCGCGTGTCTTTGATGAGCTTGTATGGATGCAGTACATAGTTGCGGATCTGTGATCCCCATTCTATCTTGAGCTTGGTGCCTTCTATCTTATCACGCTCCTCGTTGCGCTTCTCCAGCTCCATCTCATAGTGTTTGGACTTCAGCATCTGGAGGGCACGGTCACGGTTGTCATGCTGGGAGCGCGTCACCTGGCATGTCACTACGATACCCGTAGGCAGGTGCTTCACACGCACCGCTGTTTCTACCTTGTTTACGTTCTGTCCACCTGCACCGCTGGAGCGGAAGGTATCCCACTCAAGCTCTGAGGCCGGTACATTGATCTCTATCGTATCATCCACTATCGGACTCACAAAGACCGACGCGAACGACGTCTGCCGCTTGCCCTGTGAGTTGAATGGCGAGATACGCACCAGGCGGTGTACACCATTCTCTCCCTTCAGGTAGCCATAGGCAAACTCCCCCTCTATCTCCAGTGATACCGAGCGGATACCTGCCACATCATCGTCCGTGCGCTCTACCTCTGTGATCTTGAAGCCATGCTGCTCCGCCCACATCACATACATACGGAGCAGGATAGATGCCCAGTCGCAGCTCTCGGTACCGCCCGCACCGGCATTTATCTCCAGGATCGCGCCCATGGAGTCTTCCGGACGGTCCAGTGTAGACTTAAACTCCAGATTATCTACCGCATCCAGCGCCTTCTGATACTGTGCTTTCAGGTCTGCCTCCACAGGCTCGCCTGCTTCGTAGAACTCGCGCAGCACCTTCGTATCCTCATACTCACGCAGCGTATTCTCATAGTCTATCAGCCAGAATTTATTCAGCTTGATCTCCTTCATGATGGTCTCGGCCTTCTTGGGGTCAGACCAGAAGTCAGGATGCAGCGTCGTATTCTCATCCTGCTGGATCTTGATACGGCGCTCGTCTATATTGAGGAAGCGCGCCAGGTTGTCCAGGCGGCTCTTGATATCTGCTATATTCTCGTTAGTCACTTGTCGTGTATTGGGGGGCGAAGATAGGAAAACGGACGGCCCCACCCAACCCTCCCCATCAGGGAGGGCTAATGTCAGAGCCTGGACCAAAACAGCTACAGCAATGTCGCTTTAATACACTTCTCCAGATTGTGCAGCCCTGTCTTTAGCTCCTCATGGTGCGGATAGCCGTAGCCGATACGCATATAGGTACGCTCCTGCTCAAACCAATGCCCCGGCCCCACTACAGTTCCGTATTCGTTATAGAGCTTGTCATAGAGCGCCTCCACATCTACCTTGTACTGCGCCTTTACGCGTGGGAAGCAGACTACACCTGCCTGCGGCTCTACCCACTCCAGATATGGTTGCTTCGCCATCCATTCTTTCAGGTAGGCAAAGTTCTTCCGGATATGCTCATGGTGTGCTGAGACGAGCTTCTCCTTATGTGTCAGCAGGTGCAGGGCTATGGTTTCATCCACTACAGAGTTGCAGAGCGTGATCTGCTCGCGGGCGGCCAGCAGGTCATGAAGCAATTTCTGATCGCGTGTGATGACCCATCCTGTGCGGATGCCCGGTGCACCATAGCTCTTGGACACTGACGATACGGAGATGACCTTGTCAGAAAGCTCAGCAGCAAACGGTTTCAGCGCGGTCTGAAAATTCAGGTCGCGGTAGGTCTCATCTACCAGCAGGTGGCAGCCACGCTCCTCTGCCAAGGCTATCAGGGCACGGAGTGTTTCATCGCTATACACCCTGCCTGTCGGATTGTGCGGATTAGTGATACTGATGAGGCGCGTATTGGGCTGTATAGCTGCTGCTACCGCTGCCACATCTATCTCATAGTTATGTTCGAAACTGAGATCCACGATGGAGATCGTGCACTCTATCGCACGCGGTGTCTCGATATTCGTGCCATAGTTGGGCCTTATCACTACCAGGTGATCCTTTGGCGATAGCAGTGTAGTAGACGTGATGAAGAGCGCCATAGCAGCGCCAGCCGTCACGATCACATCTTCAGGAGTCAGCACCTTGCTCTCCTCTATGATAGCCTGACGGAGTTTGTACATCCCCTTGTGCTCTCCATAGAAAAGGAGTATACCGCTCAGGTCCACATTCAGGCTATCCAGCGTGATGTCTCTCACGGAGCTTTCCGCCAGATTATATTGTATCGTACTGTAGCCCTTCTCCTCAGGAGACTCTATCTCTATGGGCATTCGCGTATAGCGCATTGTTATGTATGATTTATGATTTTAAAAAAAGGTTCTCAACTCCTGATTCTTATCTCTTGATTCTTATCTCTTGATTCTTATCTCTTGATTCTTATCTCTTGGTTCTTATCTCTTGGTTCTTATCTCTTGGTTCTTGATTCTTGTCTCTGCCTACTTCTTCCCCGCATCTACATCTCTCAGGAAGTTTATCACTCCCTCCATATAGTGCTGCTGGTCGTCCCACAGGCTCATGTGGCTGCCGGCGCACATCAGCACTTTGGCTCCCGGTATCACGCGGCCCATGCGGTTGATCTCCGCCGTATCCATCTCATCATAGACCGCGCCTACTACGAGCGTCGGGCATTTGATATGTGGTATCTTATCCCAGGCATTCCAGTTC
>JAFDYP010000296.1 GCA_018267355.1 Bacteroidota bacterium | reverse complement strand
TTCACAAACAAAAAGAGGGGCATAAAGCCCGCTACAGATACTATGTTTAGGTCCTAGTCCTTCAGGTGGAAGTATGCCTTTACAGCATTGTAATCAGTAAGGTCTACCGGCCATGAGGTCTTGCCTACATTAGGGATCACCACCATACGGAAGTTGACCGCCGAGCTAAAGGTGGCAAAGCTGAAGTCATCTAGGTAGTACTGCACATCCAGCTCGTGTGTAGTATAGGCAAAGCGTACCGACACCATACGGCCTGAGGTACTGTAATAGCTATTTGGCACAGCACTGTAGCCGGTACTGCTATTTACAGTGGTCTGCTGGTAGAGCAGTACTGCGCCACCATTCATCACATCTGTGGTCAGGTTAGAGGACGTGTGGTAGTAGTAGTCGTGGGCTCCCGCGCTGCCTGCCGTACCTGTATGTTGCCAGTCGGTAGGTCCTACACCGAAATCCTCCACTATCACCGGCACGCTATAGCCGGTAGCGCCCGTGGCACCCGTAGCGCCGGCATTACCTGGGAGCCCCTGCGGACCGGTGTCGCCCTTCTTGCTACAGGCAGACATGGTGATCATAAAGGCAGTGAGAGAAAGGAGAAGACAGGTCTTGATGCTTTTCATATGTTGAAAGGTTTTGGTTTCCTGTAAAGGTATCATTATGAGGCAAAATATGAAGGCATCCTCTTGGCTGTCAGCCCATCTCTTTGTGGACAATTATCACCTGCCTCCAGCGCTACACATTGTAAGCTTTCTCCCCTTCATCCGTTACCTTTAGGTATGCCTAAGCTATACTTCGGTCGTGGTACCGCAGACCTGCCCCTGCACTATGGCAAGGTGCCTCTCTGGCTCTCCGAGCGGATGAGTGCGCTGGGCGGTGCCATCATAGAGAGCATCGTGCTGGACTATGGCAAAAGCGAAGCCCTGCGCCGCCTCAGCGACCCGCTATGGTTTCAGTCCTTTGGCTGTGTGCTGGGCATGGACTGGCACTCATCAGGTATCACCACATCCGTCATGGGTGCCTTGAAGAAAGCCATAGAACCTAAGAGCCGCGAGCTGGGCATCTACATCTGCGGTGGCAAAGGCAAGTACTCCAAGCAGACACCCTCAGAGCTGATGGCCATAGCCGGTAAAACAGGCCTCGACGGGCTGAAGCTGGTGCATGCCAGCAAGCTTAGCGCCAAGGTGGACAACACTGCCATACAGGATGGCTTCCAGCTCTACCTCCACTCCTTTATCCTCTCTGATACCGGCGAGTGGGCGGTGATACAGCAGGGCATGAATGGCGATGCCGGCATGGCGCGCCGCTATCACTGGCACTCCGAGCAGTTTCAGTCCTTTCTGGAGAATCCTCACACATTCATCTATGGCCGCAATCAGGGTCAGATACTCAACCTTACGGATCCGCTGGCCTCAGACACCAAGGCTGGGATGGTAGAGCTGATACGCGAGAGCCCGGCGCGCATCTTTCCCGAGGTGAAGCGTATCATCATGCCCTCTCATCATGAGGTCAGGATGAAGGACGTAGACCTCAAGCGCCTCGGTACCATATTGGCCGTGGCGCATGAGAAAGACCTGCGCAACTTTGAGTCGCTGCTGATGCTGGAGGGTGTAGGGCCGCGCACCATACAGTCGCTGGCGCTGGTCAGTGAGGTGATACACGGTACACCCTCGCGCTTTGATGACCCTGCGCGCTTCAGCTTTGCGCATGGCGGCAAGGATGGTCATCCTTTTCCCGTACCTACTAAGGTCTATGACGAGACCATCCATCACCTGCGCGAGTCTGTAGACAGAGCTAAGATCGGCATCAACGACAAGAACGAAGCCATCCGCAATCTCTCCAAAGTGATTCAGTGGATGGAGAATGACTTCACCCCAAATGACAACTTCGATGGTGCTATACAGAAGGAGCGCGACGAGTCACACCTCTATGGTGGCCGCACCGTCTTCGGCAAAGCCAAGCCGCCCAAGAAGGACAAAGGCAGTGATCAACTGTCCATGTTCTGAAGTAGATCGACAATGAGTGGATCGGTCTATCAGGCAATCAGTAAATCCGTAAATCAGTACATCTATCAATCATGAAGCAAGGCTTTTACGACGGCCTCACTATAGCAGAGGCCACTACCATACAAAACGACCTACGCAGCAAGCAGCAGATCACACACCGTGATACTCCTGTCACTACCATAGCAGGCGCAGATATCTCTCTGAACCTTCATAGTACCATCATCTACGCAGGCATCATCCTGCTAAGTTATCCAGACATGCAGCCACTCGCCTATTCATTGGTGAAGGCTGAGGCCCACTTCCCTTACGTGCCAGGGTTCCTTGCCTTCCGCGAGGTACCGGCGCTCCTGGATGTATGGCAACAGATGGAGATCAAACCTGATGTGCTCGTGGTAGATGGTCACGGCATCGCGCATCCGCGGCGCATGGGCATCGCGGCTCACTTCGGTGCGCTGACCGGGCAGACCGGCATGGGCTGCGCAAAGAATATACTCTGTGGCAAGTATGAAGAGCAGGCCCCCGCGCGTGG
>JAFDYP010000295.1 GCA_018267355.1 Bacteroidota bacterium | reverse complement strand
CCATCAGCGCCCTGTATGACATGCTCAGTGGCCGCGCAAAGGAGCGCGAGAAGCTCCTTTCTCAGGTGCAGGATGATGAACGCCGTCGCATATACAAAGAGTTATTTAACTATTACAAGGAGGAGAAACTCTTTGACCTCCCTGATGAGTACTACGACCAGTTCATCACCTATCTCAACCTGCCGGTAGACTTCCTCAAGTATAACTCTGACTATACCATCACCAAGACTATACTCGACGCCTATAAGAAGTTTGGCTTTGAGAGAGGTTTTATTAAATAAGCCGTCAGAGGGATTTCCGAAATTACAGAATTACAGATTGCTCGTTCCCAAATCTGTAGGGTAGTGCCCTACTCTGGAGGCGTGTCGCCCCGCTGGGGCTTAGGCCATATAGTATTGTATTGAGTCCCGAAGGGGCAACGCGCCTTTAGAATACGGCGACGCCGTATTGGTGTGAGTGAACATGGTGCGGCAGGGATAGGAGCGGATAGCCCACAGCGGCCTGTAGTGGGTGTGCTCCGTAGACCAGGTGGATAGGCCGCGAGGACTAGCAGCGGATAGCCCGGCTGCCGCCAGTATAATCACATGTAAGCACATTATTAACCCCTCTAAATCTCCCCTGAATCAGGGGAGACTTTAATACAAGCGAACAATAGGTTTTAAAGCCTCCCTGTTTTAGGGAGGTGGGTGGGTAAAACAGTATAAGAGTAATCGTCCTGGCACACGCACCGTCAGCGACACTAATAAGATATCACTCCGGCTCTGCCGAAATCATAAATCATAAACCACAAATCAGAAATAGAAGAAACTACTGATTAGCATACACGCCCACCGGCACAGTATGGATCCAGCCAAAGACGTCTTCCGCCTTGCCGCTCTTGATATCCATAAAGCGCTTCTTGAGCTTGTTGCTCATCTCGCGGGTCTCTACCGGAGGTAGTTCGTAGTCCTCACCTTTGTAGTGGAAGGCGCCGATATGAGAGATGACCGCAGCAGTTCCGCAGCCAAACATATCTTCCAGTTTGCCCTCGTGGTAGGCATTGATCACTTCGTCTACTGATATGTCGCGCTCCTGCACGATATAGCCCTCGTCCTCAGCCAGGCGGATCATACTATCGCGTGTCACGCCATCCAGTATGGTACCTTGATCGAGGCCCGGAGTGACCAGCACGCCATCTATCACAAAGAAGATATTCATGGTGCCTATCTCCTGGAAGTAGCGATGGTGGATACCATCCAGCCACAGCAGCTGGTCATAGCCCAGTTTTTGCGCCTCCTGCATCGGCATCATGGCAGCGCCATAGTTGCCCGCAGCTTTGGCAAAGCCCACACCGCCCGGAGCGGCACGGACATATTTCTCTGATATATAAACCTTTACAGGTTTGGTATAATAAGCGCCCACTGGGCAGGTGAAGATGCAGAAACGATAGTGCTCAGCCACGCGTATGCCTACGTATTTCTCTGTAGCAAACATAAATGGGCGGATATAGAGGCTGGACAGTGGCTCATTGGGTATCCAGGCGCGGTCCAGCGTCAGGAGCTTGTCCAGTGCATTCATAAAGAGCTCCTCCGGCAGTGTAGGCATGGCCAGACGGGTAGCGGAGATATTGAGGCGGTTCCAGTTCTTCAGCGGGCGGAAGACGATCGGGTTGCCATCTTCATCGCGCTCTGCCTTCATGCCCTCAAACAGGGCCTGACCGTAGTGGATGGCCGAGGTAGCAGGGTGGAGGCTGAAATCGCCAAATGGCACAATACGGCAGTCATGCCAGTCACCATCATAATAATCAGCTACAAACATATGATCGGAAAAGTACTTGCCAAATGGGAGATTCTTAAAATCGATCTCACTGACATGGGATTTAGGTGCTTTTTCGACAGATATTTTATAGCTCATATGTGTTGGTTTTGCCCCTCAAAGGTAGAATAAATTTCAGGGGGGTCAAACTTAGTTATCCATAAAGCCTTAGTTTTGCACAGGGCCGGGCAAACCATCCGGCTACGGTAAAGTATGGAACTCAGCGGGATATACAAAAAAGACAAGCTATACGATATACATTCGCCTGCGGCGAAAATTCCTCCACCGCCTATCCCAGAGGGTTACAACCGGGTAGCGGTCTTGTACGAATATCCGGAGGCAGAAGAGCTGCCTCGGGATAAGGTGGCTTTCATGGCCAAAGTGATAGAGGCAGGCATGAAGCTTCAGCCCGCCCATACGCTCACCGCCAATCTCTCCTATAGTGCTCTGACCCTGCAGAAGTTAGCGGAGGAGTACGGCACGCAGCGCGTGGTGATATTTGGTGCGGACTGGATCAGCCATCTGCGCAATGCTCATATAGATAAAAATGAAATATGCCTGCTCTACGGCATGCGGGTACTCTGCACCGACACGCTGGACGTGATCAATGCCAATGATACGGCCAAAAAGAATTTCTGGGGCCAGCTGAAAAAGCTATTTTGATCGCTCAGTCATAGATATATTGTATAAAAACCAGGACTATGCGCCGCCTTACCTTTTTATTCATCATCACGCTAGCACTCACTTCCTGTCAGAGGCTAAAGGACAAAAGCAAGGAAGCGATCAAAGAAAGTGGCAATGCAGTAGGGCAGGGGGCTTCACAGTTTGCCGCTGGGGTCAGGAATGGTGTGGATCGTACCTTCCAGTCGCATGTGGAGGTGGATAGTAGTCTGGAGCGGTCTGGCTTTCATACAGGCAAGTTTTCTATCCAGAAAGCGGATTCATTTTATATCCTGTCAGTATACGGTATCTTTGAGAAAAATATAGAAAGGGAGATATCTGTACGAGTTTATGATGAAAAGGGGCAGGAGTACGGCCGCAGCCATACACATGTCATGGGCCACGCCGGAGATGCCAGCTACCTGGACTTTCATTTTGATCCGCGCACGGATATAGAAAGCCGCAGCAGGTTTGTATTACAGTAAGTTTACCTCCGGCTGCACCCTTTGCTCTCCTGGATCATAAATATCCACACCTTTTCCCCGTGCTTAGAATGTGAGTAATAATTTATTTACCTTTGCGTGACCAAAGTCGGTGAGCAAACGCTAGCCCTTCTGACGGACGCCCCGGCCACACAGGCCAGTCATCATTCTTCTCAGCCGAGGAGAGGGCTGTTTCCCCATCTTTAGTCACAAAACCAATAAAAAACTGCTGTCATGGCTAAGTATATATTTGTGACCGGAGGGGTGACCTCTTCGTTGGGTAAAGGTATTTTTGCCGCTTCGCTGGCCAAGCTGCTACAGGCGCGCGGGCACCGAGTTACCATCCAGAAATTTGACCCCTATATCAATGTAGATCCGGGTACGCTCAATCCCTACGAGCATGGCGAGTGCTACGTGACGGAAGACGGCGCGGAGACCGACCTCGACCTCGGCCACTACGAGCGCTTCCTGAATGTGCCTACCTCCCAGGCCAATAACGTGACCACAGGCCGTGTCTACCAATATGTGATCAACAAAGAGCGCGAGGGTGCCTACCTGGGTAAGACCGTGCAGGTGATACCACACATCACAGACGAGATCAAACGTCGCATGCTCCTGCTGGGTCAAACCGGCGAGTATGATATCGTGATCACTGAGCTGGGTGGTACCGTGGGTGACATAGAGGCGCAGCCATATATAGAGACCGTGCGCCAGATCATCTGGGAGCTGGGCCACAATAATGTACTGGTGTGCCACCTGACCCTGATACCATACCTCAAATCTGCCAAGGAGCTCAAGACCAAGCCTACACAGCACTCTGTGAAGGAGCTTCAATCATACGGCCTGCAGCCGGATATCCTCGTATGCCGCACGGAGCATCCGCTGTCTGACGACCTGAAGCGCAAGCTGGCCCTCTTCTGCAATGTGAGCAATGACTCTGTGATACAGGCCTCTGACATGGAGACCATCTATGATATACCACTGGAGTACCAGCGCGAGAAGCTGGACCAGACAGTCCTGCGCAAACTGGAACTGCCGATAGCAGGCGAGCCTAACCTGGATAAGTGGAAGACCTTTATACAAAGGCTGAAGAATCCTACCTCTCAGGTGCGCATAGGCCTGGTGGGCAAATACATCGAGCTGCAGGATGCCTACAAGTCCATCTTTGAATCATTCATCCACGCTGGTGTGGCTAATAACTGCAAGGTGATCGTAGAGTCTATCCACTCTGAGGACCTGGAGGAGGGCAATATAGCCGGTACGTTGGGGCATCTGGATGGTATACTGGTAGCACCGGGTTTTGGCAGCCGTGGTATAGAGGGCAAGATCGCTGCGATCAAGTATGTACGTGAGCATAATATCCCATTCCTCGGGATCTGCCTGGGTATGCAGATGGCAGTGATAGAGTGGGGCCGCCACATGCTGGGCCTGGCTGATGCACACTCTACGGAGATGAACCCCGACTCGGGCAATCAGGTGATCTGCATGATGGAGGAGCAGAAGAAGATCAGCGCCAAGGGCGGCACCATGCGCCTCGGTGCCTACAAGTGCGCTATCGCGCTGGGTACGAAAGCCTTTGACGCGTATGGCAGTACCAATATCACTGAGCGCCACCGCCACCGCTATGAGTTTAATAACGAATACCTGGATGCCTACGAGAAGTCAGGCATGATAGCCTCCGGCAAAAACCCGGATACGGGCCTCGTAGAAATAGTGGAGGTGCCTAACCATCCGTGGTTTGTGGGTGTGCAGTTTCACCCCGAGCTGAAGTCTACGGTAGAGAATCCGCATCCTGTCTTCATAGGCCTGATCAAGGCTGCCATGGAGTACAAGCAGAAGCGGGTAGGAGCGAAGGCGATGCAGGAGGCGTAGATAAATTTGCTATGAAAACACTACATACTCTTATCTGTGCTATTTCTGCGGCATTGATTCTATCCGCATGCAGTCCACATAATAGCTCCGATAAACCTGCAACTGCTCCTATAGTTCCTGTAAATCTTATAGACTCCATACATGATCCATTTTTGAGGAAGGGTATCCCTGCAGATTCTATAGAAATGATGGAGGTCAAAAGGGTGGTCTGTGGTGATTTACCTGTATAGCATAGTGTATATATAGATAAAAGGATATATGAAAACATCAGATACTTAAAAAGTCTGGAGCAGGAAACAGGAAACTAAGATGACAAGGTCCGTGAAATGAATTCCGATTCT
>JAFDYP010000294.1 GCA_018267355.1 Bacteroidota bacterium | reverse complement strand
AGAGTCCAGAAAATCGGCAACTTCCCGAAGGGCCTCTAGCGCACCTTCTCTATAGGCTAATATCATGAAGCCTTCTTGATATTATTTTTGGCTAGTCTCTTTTTAATGAAATCAAAAGCTTCGTCGGCAGGAATGATTTTTTCATTCTTAGCCCTATCCAGCATTTCTCGCAACTCCTCATCGGTAGCCTTGCGACCAATGCCGAATGCGAGATCGTGTGGTGTCAGCTTTCTGAACTTTTCCATACCTTAAAATTAATGGATATACCGGCAATAAACAAATCACTCAATTCAGCACAAAGCTCAGCATCTCCATCCCTTTTAGCTCACGTAGCAGCTCGTTGGACACGTCTACTGTCACCTTGCGAGAGTTGAGTAGCAGGGATATCTGCTCCTTGTCGCTGATCATTTTGATAGAGACGGGGAAGCGGCCCGGATAGCGGCCCAGCGTCTCTATGATCTCGTCTGTGACGCGGTCTGTGATATCTTCAGCATTGAGCTTTAGCGTGAGGCGGCGGGTCATCTTGCCGCGTATATCTGGCAGGAGCTCGATCTTCGTGATCTTAAACTCGTAGTTATTAGGTTGATTGAAGCGCTGCTGGTAGCGGCCTGTCACATAGAGCAGGGCCGACTGTGTCTCCACAAAGTTTTTGAACTGTATATAGTCCTTGCCAAAAAGCGCAAACTCCGCCGAACCTTCAAAATCTTCCAGGGAGAATATCACAAACTGATTGCCCGTCTTTGATACCTTGGTCTGTGTAGAACTGACAATACCGGCTATTTTGAGTTCTTTGTCTTTATTCTGCTCCAGGTCTTTCAGCTTGCAGTTGGTAAAGGTGTCTATTTCCAGCTTGTAGTCATCCAGCGGGTGGCCGCTGATATAGATGCCTACTACTTCCTTTTCCTTCTTGAGCTTCTCCAGCAGTGGCCACTCCTCTATAGGCGTGAGTACCGGCTCAGAGGCCTCCGTATGACCAGCACCGCCAAAGAGCGAGTTCTGGTTCATGCTTTTGCTGCTCTGCTCGCTATTGCCAAATTTGACACACTTGTCAGACAGTGTCATCCCATCGCGCTGGTCCGCGGTGAAGAACTGCGAGCGCGTGTATTTGCCAAAGCTATCAAAGGCCCCTGCGAGCGCCAGGTTTTCTATAGACTTCTTATTGACCGTACGCAGGTTCACACGCTTGGTCATGTCAAAGATGGAGGTGAATTTGCCGTTGTTCTTACGCTCCTCCAGGATACTCTCCACGGCTGCCTCACCTACACCCTTCACAGCGGAGAGGGCGTAGCGGATCTCGCCTTTATCATTCACGGAGAATTTCACATCGCTCTCATTCACATCCGGGCCGAGAACGGGGATGCCAATGCGGCGCGACTCTTCCATAAAGAAGGTGATCTTCTCAATATTGCCCATGTTGTTTGACAGCACTGCTGCCATAAACTCAGACGGATAGTGCGCCTTGAGGTAGGCGGTCTGATAGGCTACGAGCGCATAGCAGGTAGAGTGCGATTTATTGAAGGCATACTGGGCGAATGCCTCCCAGTCGGTCCAGATCTTGGCAAGTATCTTTTCATCGTGGCCTTTGGCAGAGGCGCCGGTGATGAACTGGCTCTTCATCTTATTCAGTACTTCGATCTGCTTTTTACCCATCGCCTTCCGCAGTACGTCGGCCTCACCTTTGGTAAAGCCTGCGAGCTTCTGCGAGAGGAGCATCACCTGCTCCTGATACACGGTGATACCATACGTATCACTCAGGTACTCCTCCATATCAGGGAGGTCATAGGTGATCGCCTCCTTGCCGTGTTTACGCTTGATGAAGTTTGGTATGTACTCCATCGGACCCGGACGGTAGAGGGCGTTCATAGCGATCAGGTCTTCAAATTTATCAGGCTTCAGCTCGCGCAGGTACTTCTGCATACCCGGGGACTCAAACTGGAATGTCGCATTGGTATCGCCGCGCTGGTAGAGTGCGTAGGTCTCTTTATCATCCAGCGGGAGCGTATCTATGTCTATCTCCACGCCGTGGTTCTGCTTGATCAGTGCCAGGGCATCGCGGATGATGGTCAGCGTCTTCAGACCGAGGAAGTCCATCTTGATCACACCGGCATCCTCTATGATATTTCCCTCAAACTGTGTCACCCACAGCGGGCTATCCTTGGCCGTAGCTACGGGGAGGATATCTGTGAGGTCATGCGGCGCGATGATGATGCCGGCAGCGTGAATACCTGTGTTGCGCACAGAACCCTCCAGCACTACAGCTTCTTTGAGCACTTTAGCCTGCAGGTCATCTCCGGCATATATCTCGCGCAGCTTTTTGATATTCTCCATATCATCAGAGCCGTAGCCTTCCTTGTCCTTGAGGGACTTCGGCCCGTCTGTCGGCGCAAACATCACGCGGTTCAGGTCTGTGCCCGGCTTGTCCGGTACGAGCTTCACGAGGTTATTGGCATCAGTGAGCGGGAGGTCCATCACACGGGCCACATCCTTGATACTCATCTTGGCGGCCATGGTGCCGTAGGTGATGATCTGTGCCACCTGGTTCTGGCCGTATTTCTGCACCACGTAGTCTATCACCCGCTGGCGACCCTCGTCATCAAAGTCCGTATCAATATCGGGCATCGACTTACGGTCCGGATTGAGGAACCTCTCAAAGAGCAGGTTATACTTGATCGGGTCAATATTGGTGATACCGATACAGAAGGCCACGGCAGAACCCGCAGCCGAGCCACGGCCCGGGCCTATCAGTACGCCGATGTCCTTGCCGTGATTGATAAAGTCCTGCACAATGAGGAAGTAACCCGCAAACCCCATGGTACGGATCACACCCAGCTCAAAGTCCAGGCGCTCCTGTATCTCTGGCGTGATATCTGTGTAGCGCGCCTTGGCACCGGTCATAGTAAGGTGATGCAGGTAGGCGTCCTGATCCGTAAAACCATCAGGCAACTTGTACAGCGGGAGGGCAATATCTTTTTTGAGTTTCAGCGGCTCGATCTTGGAGAAGATCTCGCCTGTATTGTCTATGGCCTGTGGCAGGTCGTGGAAGACCTTGGTCATCTCCGCCTGCGTCTTGAAGTAGAACTGGTCATTGAAGAAAGCAAAACGCTTGCCCTTCATAGACACATCATCATCGCTAAACTCGCGCATGGCGGGTGTGCTCTGCTTCTCACCCGTATTGATGCAAAGGAGGATGTCGTGCGCGTTGCTATCAGCCTGGTCTACGTAGTGGGAGTCATTCGATGCGATGATCTTCACATTGTATTTCTGAGCAAATTTGATCAGGACCTGGTTGACCTTCTCCTGCTCCTCCATGCCATGGCGCTGCAGCTCCACATAGTAGTCCTCGCCAAAGAGGTCGAGCCACCATTTGAATTCTTTCTCGGCGGCATCTTCACCCTTGCTCAGGATGGCCTGCGGCACGCTGGCACCAATACAGCATGTTGTTGCTATCAGGCCTTTGTGGTATTGTAGT
>JAFDYP010000293.1 GCA_018267355.1 Bacteroidota bacterium | reverse complement strand
GCAGGTACGAGATTGAGATCGAGGTAAGACTTGAGCCAGTTATATGATATCTTCATATTTTTTAAATATAATTAGAGGAGTGCAAATTTAAGAAAAATGCTTGTTGGAGACTTCTGGGCGCATAGATGTTAACGACTATTTTTTGGGATATGACGGGTTTAATTGTAGTTTTAACCTACCCCAAGGGGCTAGGCACTACCCCATCGCAGTGCCACCATGAAAGCCTAGACGCATGAAAACAAACCGCTAGCAAAAATCCCTGCGTTTAAACCCCCAAGCGTACCACCGGCCTCCGGCCTTTTACCCTACTACCCGCCATCATTTTTGAGATGCGATGCATGCTATATAGCCTGTATGCTATAGCTGTATCCGTATCTCTTCGGGACAAGCCGAACACCCTATTTACAAAGTAGGCACTTATCAAAAATAACATGAAAACTTTACAACAATCATTTAGAGCATTTCTGATTATAGCATCCATGGCTACGATACAGTCTGCCCACGGCCAATGTGGCACAGCCAACTATGTGCCGAAAAGCACCGGTGCGAGTACCACCTGCAGCCTGATATATGACAACGGCTCCAACGTGGGTGTAGGCGCAGGTAGCTCACTAGGTTACTATTATACTAATGGTGGAAGTAGCGGAGTGGCACCTCGGCTTCAGGTCAATACTCCCGGAGGCGATGCAGGACTTCTGCTAAAGGGAGGGACGACTTCAAGTACCGGTTATTGGCCTGATATGGGATTTGCCCTGACCAATACCAGCGGCGTAAGCATACTCGGAGCCTCCGTGCTGGGTGTTATAGAGACCAATAGCGCTGGTAGCGAGTCTATGGATATCGCATTTACTACCAAACCGACAACCGATAAGGTACAAGAGCGTATGCGAATACAGGCTAACGGCAATGTAGGGATCGGCACTGTGATACCTGCTGCGCCTCTGGACATTTACCGACCATCTAACGGCGCCGAAACGAATCCAATAGCACTGAATATACATAACGCAGATAAGTCTACTTCGATGGGTACTGGTACAGCCTATGGTATCAAAGCCACCTCGGATAATTATAATTACAACTTCTTTAATATAGGAGTAAATGGAACTGCAAGTGGCTCTACAGATGTGAATATCGGTGTACAAGGCATAGCTACGGCTTCAGTGACAGGGACTAATGCCTATGCTGGCTCTTTCAATGCAGCGGGCAGTTCTACACTCAATGGCGCTGTAGGAGTTTATGCCAGTGCATATAGCGCAGCTACTAATCTGGGTATATCTGCTGCAGTGACGGGCTCTCACCCTTCTAATTGTGCAGGGTATTTCACTGGAGACGTGCTCACCACTACTGGTTATTTCACCACCTCTGACGAGAAGCTCAAAACGAACGTTGATGATTTTAAAGATGCTCTTTTGCAGCTGAAAAAGCTTCAAGTCAAGACGTATGAATACAAAGCGGAGGAGTTCAAAAACAATCTGCTGCTGCCCGAAGGCAAGAATATCGGTATCATGGCGCAGAATGTACAGGCCGTTTTCCCAAATTTGGTAAAGGAGAAAATAGCTATGAGCCTGCGCGATCATGAGACAAACAAAAAGCTGGGCAGGGATGTCAACTTCCTGGCGGTAAACTATGTAGGGCTGATACCTGTGCTGGTATCTGCAGTCAACGAGTTGAACGCAAAGACGGAAGAAAACCAACAGCTTAAAGCATCCCTCGATAAAACCAACGCTACAATGGCAGCAATGCAAAAGCAGATAGATGACATGTGTGCAAATGGATGCTATAGCCTGAGGGGTGCACAATCGGGAGATGTAAGCAGCGGAGCTGAGAATAAACTCATGCAAAACATACCGAATCCATTCTCTACGACTACCAGTATACCGTATGTGCTGAACACAGGCGTCACTGCCTATATGGAGATCAATACACTGGACGGCAAGCTGATACAGCATACTGACCTAGCCGTGAAGGGACAAGGTACAGTATCTCTGAATGCTGGCGGCCTCAGCGCGGGCACTTATACCTACTCACTCTATGTAGATGGCAATGCTGTAGATACCAAGCTCATGGTGATCAAACCACAAAACTAATACGGGGATAATACAACACAAGGAGGCCCTCTTTGTATTTATACAGAGAGGGCTTTATTGTTTGATGGCTATGATCTTGACCTGCAGTATCTCGTAGCTGCCTGAGAAGCGATGGACAAAAGCAACAATATTCATATGCTCCGGGCGCCAGATGGGATCGGTGATGTGATAGGTAAATACCTTTCTGATGACGGTGCCGGGCGTCAGATTGACATCGAGTCTGTCTCCCAGTATATTGGTCAGAGACCCACGCAGTATATCATTGTGGACATAAGCGGTATCGTTAGAGTTGTCTGCCTGGAGCTGGCTGGTCACGATACTATCCTCGGTGAAATAAAGTGTCAGCTTATTGCTATCGGTCTGAGCGGAGGTATAGTGCAGCTCCACCTGTACCGCACCCGAGCGCGTAGCCTGATCGTAAGTATTCGTGAGAATCATATTGACCGGCGTTGTTTTAGCCAGTTGTGCACTTGCGTCTGAGTTAAAGTTGCTCGCAAAATCATAAATACTACCCTGCTGTGATAGCGAAGTATGCAATACCCTATCTATAGCGCCTACTGGTCGTGCACCGGGCTCACCAAAATTATTTATGATAGCTTGGGCATCTGCATTATTTAGTACCTGCCGGCTGCCCACCTGAGGCTCATCTTGTGATGCTTGTTCTGTACCATGTATAGCCACGGCCACTACTCTTCCCGGGTTAGCCGCCTTGATATTTTCTACAGTGACGTGCGCCGCGGGGCAGTTGATGCAGGCTACTCCCGTAAACAGCTCTATCAAAGTGTTTTTCGGTTCAGCTGTCTGTACCGGACTCTCTACATAGGTCGTGTCTACCAGGACATTGTGTTTACCATTAGTAAGGTCTATCTGAGGACCGGTCTCCTTGCAGCCTGCCGTCAGTAATAATATGCTTGCTATAGGCAGGATCTTGATGAGATAAGAAAATTTCATGACAGTATGATCAGAATGTCGAAGTTACTGAAAATCTCACACCGCTGAAAGCCGGCTCATAGCGGCATACCCCGCCCGTGCAAACGATACCAGCCACCTGCTTTACATAGTTTAGGCTAAAGCGGTGAGGCCCATGGGTATAGGCTATAAATGCGGAATAAAAATGGTGTGGTTGCTGATAGACAGCTACTATGTTATGAGGATTTGGTTTGAAGTTCCACATATCAGATACTGCCACAGAGAAGGATGGCGCAATGTTAAACTCAAACAGACCGTATGCCCACTGGCCAAAGTCATTTGGCACATACTGATACTGCAGCTCTATACGGTAAGACATTTTCTTATTGAAACGGTGGCTCACCTCTACAAATGGAGTGTAGCTGCTGACCTTATACTCACCTGGATAGATGCCGCCATCGCTCTGGTACATCACG
>JAFDYP010000292.1 GCA_018267355.1 Bacteroidota bacterium | reverse complement strand
GTCTATTTTCTTACATTTGCTCCCGCAATTTTCTAAACCAAAACATATCATGAACAACGAAGTATACATCGTATCCATAGCCCGCACGCCGGTAGGCAGTATGAGCGGAGTCCTCTCCCCACTCTCAGCGGTCAATCTCGGCGCACAGGCCATCAAGGAGGCTATAAAGCGCGCAGGCATCACCGGAGATCAGGTAGATGAAGTGATCATGGGCAATGTGATACAGGCCAATACAGGCCAGGCTCCTGCCCGCCAGGCAGCCCTCGCAGCAGGCGTACACGTAGGTGCTACTTGCACTACTGTCAATAAAGTATGCGCATCAGGAATGAAGGCCGTGATCTTTGGCGCGCAGTCTATCATGCTGGGCGATAAGGACATAGTAGTAGCCGGAGGTATGGAAAGTATGACCAATGCGCCGTATATGCTGGACAATGCCCGCAATGGCTATCGCTATGGCAATGGCACGATACAGGATGCCATCGTACGCGATGCACTACAGGATCCATATAGCGGTCAGATGATGGGCAGTAGCGGCGACCGCTGCGCTGCCAAGTATCACTTCAGCCGTGAGGATCAGGATGCCTATGCACTGGAGTCATACCGCCGTGCAGCTGAGGCTTACAAGAATGGCTGGTTTAGCGACGAGCTGTTTGACGTAGAGATCAAGGGCAAGGAGTCTACCTTTGTAAAAGAAGATGAAGAATACAAGAAGCTGAAGCCTGAAAAGGTCGCTACGCTCAAGCCCGCCTTCGGCAAAGACGGTACGGTGACTGCGGTCAATGCTTCTAAGATCAATGACGGCGCAGCAGCCCTCGTACTCATGAGCGGTGCCAAAGTAAAGGAACTCGGTCTCACTCCGATCGCAAAGATCACCGGCTACGCAGATGCAGAGCAGACACCTGATGAGTTCACTACATCGCCATCTATCGCCATCCCTAAGGCGCTGAAAAAGGCTGGTAAAGAAGTGAAGGACGTTGACTTCTTTGAGATCAACGAAGCTTTCTCCAACGTAGCCCTCGCCAATATCAAGCTCCTCGGTATAGACCATGCCAAAACCAACGTATTCGGCGGTGCGGTAGCTCTGGGCCATCCGGTAGGCATGAGCGGCGCACGTATCATCTGCACCCTCCTCTCCGTGCTCAATCACAAAGGCGGCAAAGTAGGCGCAGCCGGCATCTGCAATGGCGGCGGCGGTGCTTCTGCTATCGTGATCGAAAAACTGTAACTAATCAATCAACTGAGTGCCCGACCATTGATCTGGTCGGGCATTTTATTTAACCGTATGAAAAGATCGCTTCTCATATTCCTTATGGCGCTGTTTAGCATGATCGCTGCAGCCCAGGATAATGACAGTCTGGCTCGTGCAGCTTTTCGCAGGGCAGACTCGGCCTATAATGCACACCAATATGGCATCGCTCTAGACGCACTGACTGATGCTGAGACATACGCCGGCGGAGCCAACTCGCGTAGCCTGTACCAAAAGGTAAAAGCACTGGAGCTTTTACTCCCAAAAGATAGTACCGCCGCTCCTATGATTGTGATAGCTGGTCGGCGTTTCCTTGCCGCTACCGACACGACCATCTATCCTGCTGCAAAGTATTATGAGATTGCCGCAGCCGTAGCTACTTATCGCCCGATGGCGATGTATATGATGAGGCAGATGGCTATGGATACCGTTTTCAAAGTCTATAATGGGGAGGCAGAGGATTATTACATGGCAGTACGTGAAGACACAAAGGAAGGTTATAAGATATTTCTGGATAAATATTCCTTCACCCCGCACTACGGTGATATACGCCATAGATATGATGAAAAGGTAGAAGATGAAAAATGGTACCACGAGCATAAAGATAGGTCCGCCCGCAAACGATGGAGATGGTCCGAGTTTTCTTATCGGTATACAGATTACTGATAGTCGCCCGAACCCTCTTGCAGATTTCTTGTTTACGTATTAATATAGTGACATCAAAAAAAAGCAGAATAATGAGAAAAATACTCGCCATAGCAATGCTCTGCCTCACCATCGGAGGTACTGCTACCGCCCAGGACAATGACGACAAGGCCAAAGCAAGCTTTACTGCTGCCGAGATAGCCTACGCCAATGGCAACTATAAAGATGCCGTGAGCAACATCATGGAGTCAGAGCGCTATGCAGGCGGAGCCAACTCAAAGAGCCTCTACCTCAAGATACGCGCCCTGGATCAGGTAGCTACTACCGATCCGAGCTATCTGCCCCAGCTCAACTCGTCTATGGACCGCTTCTTTGAAGTGACAGACAAAAGTCTCTACCCCCAGGATAAATATGCCGAGATATCTGCTATCTACAACAGGCGCAAGGGAGGCACTGCCGCTCCTACCACTCCCGTGACTGTAGCCGCTCCTACCAGCAAAAATGCCCAGGAGGCAGCAGACTATGAGAAGGCGGTCAAGAAAAATACGTTAGAAGCTTATAAGGAGTTTCTGGATACCTATTCATACACTCCGCACTACGCTGAGATCAAACGCCGGTAT
>JAFDYP010000291.1 GCA_018267355.1 Bacteroidota bacterium | reverse complement strand
GGGGGAAACAGGTTTACCTTGGAAGGAAAATTCTCTGGTAACAGGACATGGTTTTTTGACCTTAATACTCAGATCTTGCTGCCCAAAAGCTACTGTACTGCACGTGAGACTAAGGGCAATCATAAAAAGACAGAAGCGGCACATACTTTATAAAGATATGATCTATAACACAATTGTCGTAAAAAGGTCACAAACCTAGACCACCACAGGCTACAATACACACCGGAGCTTTAATATTGAACCCTTTCACCATTATCACGTATAGAGAGGGAGAGCTATTTTTGTTAAAATGAAAGGAATCCTTACTCTTCTGGCCTTTCTGGCCGTATTTGCTGCCTTTGCGCAAGATGATACCGTGGCTACTACCAGTCCGGTAGTAAATGATACCACCATTCTCAAAACTAAATCTGAGAAGGAGGTAAAGCAACTGCGTAGCAACGCCAAGCCTAAAGCCATAGTACCGGTGCGCCAGCGTGATACTACTCACTATGCCATCCAGACCGACAGCATACATCCCCACGCTATCATCTACACCAGCAAGACGATCATGGCCAATGCCGCCTATGTCTATGACAAAAAGGATGACTCGCTGATAGTTGCCTTTCAGGATCACAAGATCTACTCTACCATGTCCCTTCGGCCTGAGTTGAGCCACATGACAGACGTTGTCAAACGGGTACGGTACTCCCAGCTGAAGGACCAGCAAATGTTTAAAGCAGAGAAGGTAAATCCGGACACGACCAACTATAAGTATAGCTATGTGAGACTGGTAGACACGCTGATATGGCATGGCTACATAGGCTACAAGCACAAGTTTACGATGAAGGACAAGTTCACAGGTACCACCTATACCGTGATCCTCTATGAGTCCCCGCTCATACAGATCGATCCGGAGTTTAGCAAGTACTACTTCAGCGAGCTTTTCTTTATGAAAGTGCCGATCAAACTGACCGGCGGCGTGATCAAGGCACTGGCCGAGCAGCGCATAGACAATAAGCCCGTGGTGCGGGAGGAACTGGAGTTGCGCCGCTTTGATGATGAGGCGGGCTGGCAGGGCGGTGTAGACTTTAGCACCCCGATGGACAAGGGCTACACCTATATGCTGCCCGATGGCACCAAGAAGGAGAAGCAATACGCCAAAGAACTGATAGAGCGCCTCTCCGGCAAAAAAGACTATCCTACCGTCCCCTACCGCCAGGAGTTTGACCATGAGTAGGGCTGCTCTTTGTTAGCATTATTTACCAGTATGAGGATAATCAGGGTTGCTTATATAGAGGAATATTGATTATTTTTGTGGGATTCATTTCAAAACCAAAAGAAATAGCATTTGGCACTAAATCAACGCCCACCGTTTCCCAGGGGCAGGGCACCAAGAAGGGAACTCGAGCACAGGATCAATGACCTGATACGCGTACCTGAGGTCCGTATAGTAGGTGAAAACATAGAGCCGGGCGTCTACTCTACCCGCGAGGCGCTGGACAAAGCCCGCGACCTCGGCCTCGACCTCGTGGAGATCTCTCCCAACGCCGTACCGCCTGTCTGCCGCATAGTAGACTACAATAAGTTCCTCTACGAAAAGAAAAAGAAGGAAAAAGAGATCAAGGCAAACTCAAAGAAGCAGGAAGTAAAAGAGATCCGCTTCACAGCCAATACGGATGACCACGATATTGACTTCAAGGCAAAGCATGCGGAGAAGTTTCTGCAGGAAGGCAACAAGGTTAAGACCACACTCATGTTTCGCGGTCGTATGATCGTATTCAAAGAGCGTGGAGAGCTGCTGCTGCTCCAGTTTGCCAAGAAGCTGGAAGATATCGCCTCTGTAGAGCAGCTGCCTACGCTGGAGGGCAAGCGTATGATGATGACGCTGGCACCTAAGGCTAAGAAAAAATAATTTTGAATTTAGCGGGGACCGCATTATATTTGCCGTCCCAATCGGATGTTTCTGTAGCTCAGCTGGTAGAGCAAGTGACTCTTAATCACTGGGTCCCGAGTTCGATCCTCGGCGGGAACACACACTAAATCAAGCGGTTAGATCAAAAATCTAACCGCTTTTTTTATTTCCTATCTGTTAAATCCTTATATTTATTTCTGCACTAATGTGTTGGGTATATATTTCCACGTGCAGGCATGGTTATTGCCCTAAGCTATATCTACATGAATTGGGGAAAAGTAGTCCGTATCACACTCAAGGTACTCGGGGGCACCATCGCCGCCCTGCTGGTACTAGTGGTCGTGCTCATCCTGCTCATACGTCTACCCTCCGTACAGAACTATATCACTCATAAGGCTACCCAATACGTATCCTCCAAGACGCACACAAGGGTCTCTCTCCGGCGTCTCTATATAGGCTTCCCGAAAACTGTAGTGATTGAGCAGCTCTATGCTGAGGACGCCAAACACGACACACTGCTGTACCTGGGCAAGCTGGAGGTGGGCATCAACATGGTGGGCCTGCTGCACCACAGAGTAGAAGTAGGCAGTGTGCTTCTCTCTGATGTCAATGCAAACATAGGTCGTAGCCGCGTAGATAGCACCTACAATTTTGGCTTCTTCATCCGGGCCTTTGCAGGAGATAGTAAAAAGGCACCCGAGGTAAAGACCAAGACAGATACGACGCAAAGCACCCCATGGAAGGTCCAGGTCAACAATGTAGACCTCACACATATCCGCGCCAGCTTTGCAGATAGTGTCAGTGGTACGATCATCAGCGGCGAGGTGGGCACACTCAGGCTCCGCCTCAAGGGTATGGATCTGAAGCCGCTGAGCTTCGCAGGTCATGAGCTGTACCTGGCAGATACACGGGTAGACATCATACAGACACGGGATAATGACGCCGTCAAAGACTCCACTACCACACTATTGCCTCAGCTGGGCCTGGATAAACTGGACCTTCATAACATCCACTTCAGCTATCGCAACCTGCCTGGAGGGCAGGTGTATTCATTTGGTGTGGGTGCGCTCTATGTGCAGCCGGAGCAGATAGACCTGAATGAACATATCGTCAGGGTCAAAACCCTGCGGCTGGGCAATAGCGATGGCCTGGTGGCCATGCGCAGAAGAGATACTACTGCTGTCAAGCAAAAGATATCTTCGGCTATTGATACTACTACAGCGAAAGGCTGGTATGTCAGTGCTGATACCATCCATCTGGACCACATTAATTTTGCCTTTGATGAGATGGACGCTCCGCACATAGCTGATGGCATGGACTACAGGCATCTGCACCTCAAAAATGTCAGTACGTATATAGAGAGAGGCTACTATAGTCCCGATACGATACTGGCTGATATCCATCATCTCTCTGCCAGTGAAAGCTGCGGCCTCGTGCTGAAGAACCTCTCTGCAAATGGCCAGTATACCAGCACCGGTGGTGTGCTTCATGGACTGACGCTGACGACCTCTGCTTCTCACATTGAGCCCAGTGACATAGCTGTGCACTACCCGTCACTAAGGTCACTTGCTACAGATATAGGGGGCATGGGCGTAAATGCAGACCTGCACCCGGCCAGTATTGATGTGCAGGACATCTTATGGTTTGCGCCGCAGCTGCGCCCTACATTTGACAAGATGCACCTGGCGCATGCTACTGTGAGTGGCAGGATCAGCGGCCGGCTCAAAGATATCACTGCACAGCACCTGAGTGCCGCAGTAGGTCAGGGCACGGCAGCCAATATAGATGCGCACATCATAGGCCTGCCTAAAGCGGCTACAGCCTACTATGATGTAGATCTGCATGACGTACACAGCACCGCCGGAGAGCTGAGCGATCTGCTGAACGGGGCAGTACCTGCCTCCATACGCATACCTCAGACCGTAGCAGTGGCGGGCCATGTCAAAGGTTCTATCAAAGATGCGGTGGCAAACGTAGACCTTATTACCAGCAGTGGTACTGCTACTGTCAGCGCTACTATGCGCATGGCAGCCGGCGATACGCAGTATACAATAAGGCTGAATACTCATGCGCTCGACTTGGGCTATATACTCCATAAGCCCGACCTGCTCGGACCAGTTACCCTGATTGCAGAGGGTAAGGGCCGTAACCTCACTCCCGCCACTATCATAGCTGATCTGGATGCGCAGGTCTCATCAGTATACTTCAGGAAATACAACTATAGGAATATAGACCTGAGCGCCTGTGCCAGCGAGGGCGCCTATGATGCCACTATCAGCATCCGTGATACTAATGTGCAGGTAGCACTAGATGCCTCACTGCTGTGGCAGGGACAGGATAAACATATCATAGCAAATGGAGAGATCATGGGAGTAGACCTGCTCCGCACACACCTGATGTCCGCAGACCTGCGTGCCGGCGCCAGGTTGAATATAGACATGCGTGACAGCAGCGATGTGATCAATGGAGATGCAAAGATCCGTGATATCATCGTGCTGAAAGGAGAAGATACCTATCGCATCGACTCCATAGCGCTATCTGCCAGGATAGATACCGGCAGGCTCCGGCTGGTGCTCAGCAGTGACATAGCTGACCTGGCGTATGATGGTACACCGAGGGTACAACTGATTCCGCCTGCGCTCATTTCTTTTGTCAATACGTACTTTGCCTTTACACCAGACAGAGTAGGTACCAGCGGAGCAGATACCGCGCGCATAGACTTTGACCTCACAGCCAGCATACAGCCGCATCCGCTTTTGACAGAGGTGCTGATGCCACAGGTCAAGACGTTTATCGGAGCCTCACTTTCGGCCACCTTTGACAAGGCCAAACGTAAACTGGACCTCGATCTCAATGCCTCTGCCATGGCATACGGAGGTGTCACAATAGACAATGCAGGAGCCTCTATCCATGCAGTGAATGACTCTCTGAAGTATGACATATCAGTGTCCAGACTGGCCACTGGCCCCGTACGGCTGACCAGTACAGAGCTATTGGGATCGCTACGCGAAAACCGCGTAGCCTACTTGCTGGATGTCAAAGACTCCACCGGAGCAGATAAGCTCAAGATGTCAGGCGAGTTGAAGCAGCCAGAGCCTAAGAGCTTTACCATGCGTATAGATAGCAACGGTCTCG
>JAFDYP010000290.1 GCA_018267355.1 Bacteroidota bacterium | reverse complement strand
GTTCACCTTGTAGAGCAGGTCCTTTTCATTAAAGTACTTCCAGATCGAGCCCTCACTCTTGCGGCACCAGTCTGCCTGCTCAGCGGTATAGCCTATCAGCAGGCTGTCCGGCGCATCAGGCATCATACACTCCATAAAGTAAAACTTCTTGCCCTCACTGATCATAGCCTCTATCAGCGGGCGCTCGGCATTGTATGCCGTCTGGTCATAGTGGAGGCTATAGAGCACCTCCATCGCATTGGGCACGATGTATTCGCGGCTCAGCTTGCGCTTCATAAACTCCGGAAACTGCACACTCTCATAGTAGACATAGTGCTGGCCCAGGTACATATCCAGGCCGAGGCCCAGTGTAGTATCGCCATAGGTGATGGCCCCATTGCCAAACTCGGAGATGAAAGTATAAACCGTAGTGATAGCCGGCTGCCCCGGAAAGTAGTACTTATAGTGCTTCACGGCCTTCGTCAGCTCCTTCTCTACATCTGAGAAGTCTGCATATTGCTTCTCTACGGAGTCGTACAGGTTCCTGTCAGCAGGGTTTCGCAGGAAGGCCAGGATATCTATATGCGGATCATGGCCCGCAGTATCGAGGCGATTGGCCGGGCGGCCAAAGTTCATAATGCCCGTCACATAGTCGTCATAAAAAGCGCCGTACCTGGCCCGCATCTTCATCTCGCTGGCAGAGAGGTCTGCAGTATCCATGTGATAGAAATCCTGCTCAAAGCGCTGGATGTGCAGTGTGACTGGTGTGGAGGATACATCTACATGCTTCCACGCATCTGGGCCGCTGCAGCCACTGAGGATGAGTGACACCGCAGCCACACAGGCCAGGCTATAGATACTATGACGGATGCTCATAGGGCAAACCTAGTTATTTGAAAGATAAAACAGGCAGTGATTTCCCCACTAGTGAGGTGTGCATTGGTGCGTGCCGGACCGTGGCCAGGCAGGATCACTTTTTGGCCAGGATGGTCTTGTACTCTCCATCGGGGTCATGAAGCAGTGCTATGGCGCGGATGGCCAGCGGATCGTTTGTGAGAGACTTCTCTATCTTGCCATGCAGGTAGTAGTAGCGGCCGCAGATCTCATTCTCCAGCAGGGCTGTGATCTCCTTGCGATTCTTGTCCAGGGCATTCTGCTTGTCGGCATCCAGCTTTTTCTTCATGTCATCGTACTCCACCTTTACAGCATCAAAGTACTTCTCATCTGTAGCTGCTTCTTTCAGTTTATCCAGCAGGCGGTCGCTCTCGGTCTTGTAGCTGAAGTCCCGGGTACGGGCAAAGGCTACAAAATCGGCATAGTCCTGATCCGTGAGGTGAAAGGCTGCCGACTCTGCTATGGTCTTATGCTTCTCCCTGTACTGCGTGGCATAGTCAAAGAGAATATGGTTATTGACCAGGGCCTGCATGAGGGGCGTCTGCACCGGCTTTGGCATCTGTACGTCAGGGTCTATACCGCCACCGTCCAGCACCTTGCGGCCATCGGCGGTCTTAAACTCTTTGCGCAGCGAGTCCGGTATGTGCTTTACGCTTCCGTCCTCATTGTGCTCCGCATATATCATAGCCTGTATGCAGCGTCCGGACGGGATATAGTATTTGGCTGTGGTCACCTTCAGCATGGTATTGTAGCTGAGGTTCTTTGTGATCTGTACGAGGCCCTTGCCGTATGTCTTCTGACCGAGTATGATAGCACGGTCGTAGTCCTGGAGCGAACCTGACACGATCTCAGATGCTGAGGCTGAGCCGCTGTTGGTCAGTACTACTATCGGTATGCGCGTATCCACGGGCTCATTGAGCGTGCGGTACACATTGTTTGACTCTGCCAGGCGGCCCTTGGTAGTGACCACCAGCTTATTCTTGTCTACGAAGAGGTTGACGATATTGACCGCCTCATGCAGCAGGCCGCCACCGTTATTGCGCAGGTCTATCACGAGGCCTTTCATGCCGGGATTGTCCTTCTTCAGCTTTTCAAAAGCCTCTTTGACATCCTTTGCCGCATTTGGGTTAAATATCTTCAGATTGATACAGCCTACCTCCGGGGTGATCATACCATAGAATGGTACATTGGTCTCCTGAAACTCCAGGCGTGTCACAGGTACGTCTTTGGTCGTGCCATCTATGGTCTTGAGTGTCATATTGACCGTGCTGCCGGTCTGGCCGCGCAGTGCCTTACTCACGTCCTCATAGCTACGGCCTTTGGTAGGGGTGCCATCCAGCGCCAGTATCTTGTCTCCTATCTGTATGCCGGCCTTGTCTGCAGGCAGGTCCTTGATCAGGTCAGTGACCACCGGCAGGCTGTCTATCATCTCGTAGTGTATACCTACACCCACCAGCTTGTCAGAGTTCTGTATGCGAAAGGTTTCTATCTGCGACTCAGAGATATAGTTGGTAAAGGGGTCCAGCGTCTTCAGCATACCATCTATGCAGGTACGCATCAGTTTATTGGGGTCGGTCTCGTCTACATAGGAGCTATTGACATCCTTGTATACTGCGGCCAGTACATCTATATTCTTGGATATCTCAAAGTAATGGTCTGCGGCGGCTATAGAGCCCCCGGCCATCAGTCCACCCAGTATCAATCCATATACTACTTTCCTCTTCATATCAATTCTTGGTCAGGATAGATTTCATTTTATCAGGATCATTCAGCACTTCCACTGCCTTGGCTATCTCGGGATCATTCTTAAAGCCTGCCTCCACGCGGCCCGCATTGAGCGTATAGCGCGATGCGATCTCTTCCTCCAGTATGCCTTTGATCTGCTTCTTCTCTTTATACAGGTCTTTCTTCTTGTCCTGCTTCATAGCCTTCTTCATCACGTCATAGTCTGCAGCTATGGCGTTGAAGTGGTTTTCCTTTTCTGCGGTCTGCTTCAGCTCTTCTATGAGCTTCTCACTGCGGTTGGTATAGTTGAAATCCTGCTTTGTGCAGTAGGCTACAAACTCGTCATATTCCGCGTCAGACAGCTCAAAATTCTTCGCAGAGCCTATCGCTTCATGCTTGGCCCGGTACTCCGTGGCATAGTCAAATATGAGGTTGTGCGTTACCAGGGCGATGGTGATCTGGCTCACTTTTTCCGGCTCTGTCTTGATGTCCGGGTCTATACCTACGCCATCATATACCGTGCGTCCACCCTTGGTTTTGAAGGCCACCTTCAGCGAGTCCGCCTTGCGCTTCACTGAGCCATCTTCTGCGCGGTCAGCATAGTTGATAGCCTGTATGCAGCGGCCGGATGGGATGTAGTATTTGGCTGTCGTGATCTTGAGCTTCGCATTGTACGGCATAGAGTGTGTAGACTGCACGATACCCTTGCCATAGGTGCGCTGGCCTACTACTACTGCGCGGTCCAGGTCCTGCAGGGAGCCGGTCACGATCTCTGCCGCAGAGGCGGAGCCGCCATCTACCAGCACAGTGACAGGTATCTTGGTATCTACAGGTTCATTGAGAGACGGGTACTCCTTATTCTGGTCATCCGTCTTGCCCTTGGTAAACACCACCAGGGTATTCTTGTCTACGAAAACGTTTGACGTATTGATGGCTTCATTCAATAGGCCACCGGGATTGCCGCGGAGGTCCAGTATGAGGCCCTTGATGTGGTCTTTGGCTATCAGCATGTTCAGCGCATTGTGCACCTCAGAGCCGGCCTTCTCGGTGAAGCCTGTCAGCCTGATATAGCCGATGTCTTTATTGACCGTACCGAAATATGGCACATTCTTGATCTTGATCTCCTCGCGGGTCAGCGTCACGTCCATTTCCTTCTCGCTGCCGTCTGCCTGCTGGCGGGATATCTTCAGGGCTATGGTGGTGCCCGGTTTGCCCTTTAGCATGCGGCTGACATCATCAGATGCGAACTTCTTTGCAGACTTGCCATCGATGCTCACGATCTTGTCTCCTGCGCGGAGGCCGGCCTTGGCAGCAGGGAAGCCATCATAAGGATCAGTGATAGTGACCCAGTCGCCGCGCGTACCGATGATAGCGCCTATCCCCCCGTAGCGACCGGTAGTCTGCGTGCGGTAGTCGGCCATATTCTCCTCAGAGATAAAGTCAGTGTAGGGATCCAGCGAACTGCACATCTCCTCTATGCCGGTCTGTACCAGCTTGTCAGGGTCTATATCATCTACGTAGTAGGTATTGAGCTCCTTGTACAGCGTAGTGAAAATGTCGAGGTTCTTTGACAGCTCAAAAAAGGAACCCGAGCTGGCAAATCCGGACAGGCCAAAGATGGCCGTGAGCCCTATGATAGCAGCGCAGAGGAATATTGCGATTTTCTTCACTTGATAGAGAAAGGTTTCTTACGGATTTTAGTCACCGGCCTGTTAAACATAAAATATTAACGCCGGAACTTGAAATTAGTTACAAAATCCGTACCCATGAGGGTTTTTCTCAATTTTTGGGAAAGGAGATAGACTACCATCTATGATCTGTAGGCGCCATCCACCACACACCTGGCACAGCAGGCATAAAAAAACCCGCTCTAAAAAGAGCGGGTCTCTCAGATGTGCCCAG
>JAFDYP010000028.1 GCA_018267355.1 Bacteroidota bacterium | reverse complement strand
GGGTACCGGCACTACTGTAGGTACCAACCCGATCGCAGGTGCTACGTCTATCTCCTATACACCGACCCCATCTTCTACTACGAGCTACTGGGTCTCAGTGACCGGCCCGTCACCATGTAACGGTGCTGGCGGTACCTATACCACGGTCACCGTCAACACCCCATCAAGTGCAGTGACCGGTATCAGTGGTGGTGGTGGCACCATCTGCCAGGGCAGTGGAGTGACACTGACGGCTACAGGCGGCTCACAGGGGACAGGTGCCAGCTATCGGTGGGGTAGCGGTACTACTGTAGGTACCAACCCGATAGCAGGTGCTACGTCTATCTCCTATACACCGACCCCATCTTCTACTACGAGCTACTGGGTATCAGTGACCGGCCCGTCACCATGTAACGGTGCAGGAGGTACCTATACCACGGTCAATGTCAATACACCATCTACGGCGCCTACCGGTATCAGCGGCACTACATCTCTGTGCAGCGGCAACGGTACTACGCTGACGGCTACGGGCGGCTCACTGGGTACGGGTGCCAACTATCAGTGGGGTACCGGATCAGTGGTGGGTACCAACCCGATAGGAGGCGCTACCTCTGTATCCTACTCTGTGACGCCGGGATCTACTACGAGCTACTGGGTATCAGTGACCGGCCCGTCACCATGTAACGGTGCTGGCGGGGTCTCTACCACTGTCAATGTGACTACCACGCCTACACCTTCTTTCACAGCAGTGCCATCGAGCCCTAGCTGCAACTATACGAATGTGACGTATACTACACAGTCAGGTTATAGCAACTACGTCTGGTCGGGCTTTGGTACGGCGGGTATAGACTACAATATCGTATCAGGAGGACTGGGCTCTACAGACTATACTGTCACGCTGCAGTGGCTGTCTACGGGTACCAAGGCTGTGACGATCAGCTACTCCAATGGTAGCTGCCCTGCGGTGACGACGGGTAGCAACAGCACAGTGATCAATGCAAGCCCTACACCTACACTGAGCACATCGGGCGCTTTCTGTACATCTAACTCGGTAGTCTACACCACCCAGTCCGGCCAGTCTAACTATACCTGGACCATAGGCGGTACACTGGGTACGGACTATAACCTGATAGCAGGTGGAGGTACATCTAACAATACTGCCACCGTACGCTGGCTCACTACAGGCAATAAAACTGTAAGTGTAAACTATACCAACGCTGCAGGCTGTACAGGACCCGCTGCGGCATCTACTACTGATCCTGTATCCAATGGTCCTACCTCGGCATCTCTGTCAGATGTGATAGATCCATGCAACGGCGGCCATACCGCTACCGTGACGATCACAGGTGGTACATCACCTTATAACTTTACCGTATGCGGTACAGCATTTACCAATCAGGCATCACCGTTTGAGCTGGACGCTACCAGCAACTCTTCTTGCACCCTGTCATTTATATCAGATGCCAACGGCTGTGCACCGGGCACGATATCAGGCAGCCCGGTATCCTACCCGTCACGTGTGCTGACCAATGGTGATACTTATGCTTGTACAATAACTACAGGTGCTACAAAGATCTTCTATGACAATAGCGGTAACCTGATGGTGAAGATTACAGACGGTGGCAATACACTGGGTGCTACTACTGTAGTGACTAGCATAGATGGCTCCGTACAGCAATGGGGTCCTACTAATCCTCAGAGCTATCTGCAGCGCCACTTCAAGATATCTCCGACCAATGCATCCGGCTCTGCCTCTGTCTGTCTCTATATGAGTGACGCGGAGGTGGCTGCGCTCAATACTGCGTCTGCCGCTAATGATAACCACAGTGCTCCATCCTACTATCCTACGTTCCAGACCAATCTGAGCAACGCAGTAGTGACTAAGTTCCACGGTGCGGGTGAGACACCTACGAGCAATACTTCACGCCTCGTACTCACGCCTACCTCCAAGACGCATAATCCTGTGGTGAACGGAGTGACGTATAACAACGTATGGGAAGTATGTATGAACGTATCGAGCTGGTCTGGCTTCTATGTGCATGGTCAGAATACAAACAATACACCGCTGCCCGTAGAGATGCTCTACCTGACAGCAGATGCCATAGACAATAAGTACATAGACCTCGACTGGGCTACAGCCTCCGAGATCAATAACAGCGGCTTTGCCGTAGAGCGCAGCACCAATGGTACGGACTTCACCCAGATAGGATGGGTAGAGGGCCACGGCAATAGCAATACACAGCTCTCCTATAGCTACAGTGACCGCGCTGTACAGCCGGGCACCGTGTACTACTACCGCCTGAAGCAGGTAGATGTGGATGGCCAGTATACCTACTCAGAGATCGTATCAGCATCTCTGATAGGAGACAAGGGCTTCAGTTTTGAAGATATGATACCAAACCCTGCTACCAATGCGGTGCAGCTCGGCATCCTGACCACCGCCGGCCAGAAGGCCAATGTGACCATCAGCGATATGCTGGGCCGTGTCGTGCTGAACCAGCCATGGCAGCTGGCAGAGGGCTACAATGCGTCTACCTTTGATATCTCTGGCCTGGCGCAGGGCACCTACTCGGTCACTGTATATGCAGGTGCCAGCTTTACTACCAAGAAACTCGTCGTGACCAAATAGTCATAACGCAACAGGATAAAAAAGGCGCTCTGACCGGAGCGCCTTTTTTATTTTTGTTTTGATAGCTTAGTGCTGCACATGATCCGTATAGCCCATATCATCAACCCGGTGAAAGCTCCCGCCGCTACAGAGCTGGCTATAGTACAGCCTATCACATTTGAGAGTATGCGTACTGCGAGGGACTTTGCTGCAGGGGTGGACGTGGCGCTTTTTTCGACTTCATATCCGGAAGACCAGGAGATCATACCCGGCTACCTGCTACCCACAGCAGACCTGGAGCGCTCTGTGCGTGATGTAGCGGGACTGGAGAGAAAGAAGAAACTACCTTTCATCAAAGACATTCTGCAGCGGCTCTATGATAGCAGCAATGCAGAGTGGCTGATATATACCAACGCGGATATCGGCCTGATGCCATATTTCTATACAGCCGTGGCGCAGATGATACAGCAGGGGCATGATGCTATACTGATCACCAGGCGGCGTATATCCGGCAGGTATGACTCAGTGGCGCAGCTGCCAGAGATCTATGCCGAGATAGGAGGCTCGCATCCGGGTTATGATTGTTTTGTCTTTCATAGAGATCTCCTGCCACGCTTTGTGCTGGATGGTATCTGTATAGGCGTACCATTCATAGAGGTCAGCATGCTGCATAATATCGTAGCCACTGCCACCAGCCTGCGCCATGTAGATGATATGCACCTGACATTTCATATAGGTATGGAGGTGATGCCCCCAGTAGATGCTGAGCTGTATAGGTATAACAGGAGCATCTATGAGCAGCAGATAAGACCTCAGCTCAGCAGACATTTAGATAGTGGGCGCTTCCCGTATGCGGGGCTGTCTCTGTGGCAGCGGATAATGAAGTACATACTGAATCCGTGCTACTCTACGGCGCTGATGCTGGAGCTGGAGGGCAAAACGCTCAGGAGAAAGACCAAGATACTGCTGGATGAGATACGCTGGCGTCTTTTGGCGCGCTAGCCCATCAGATCACTTCGAGTCCTTTGAGCCGTACCATATCGAGGCTGGCTATAGACTCTTCAAAGCTCTTTTTGAGCGCAGCGTCTACAGGGTCTGCAGGATCAAACTCCAGTGATGTTTTATCACCATACAATTGCTGCGTAGCCTTGTGCAATAGTGCGGTAGCCTGCAGGTAGTTTTCCCTCTTGAGGCAATATTCATAGCCCTGACCCAGTTCGATCTTTTTCATACGCTTGAACCCGAGAGATGTATTGTACAGATGGGCCACCAGATTGGAGTCCCGCACCTTGGCATAGATAGACTCGAGATTGGTAAAGGTGAAAAAGACATCGAGGATACTCAGCGAGGCACGTACGGGCACATCGGTACCTATATACCTATCGTCATAGATGAAGAGCCCGGCAAAAGCATTGCGCATATCAAAGTCGATGGACGATATGCTGATGAGGCCGCAAGGCTGCCGGTCTTTGTAGATAAGGAAATAATAGTTTTGGTCGTTATTGACAGACTCGTACCAGCGCTGCTGCATCTCTGCAGTGATGGTAGCCTGAAAGAACATGTGCTTTTGTATCTTGGGGTCATTGCGCCACTGCCGTATCATCTCTATATGATCAGTGCGCAGGCGTACCAACTCCAGGCCATATTTCCTGATGATCACGAGACTATTTCTTTGACTATAAAGATAGGCTTATCTGTCTGGATAATGAACAGGCGGCTCAGGTATTCTCCTATGATACCGATACAAAACAAGATGAGCCCGGTAGACATAAAGATAGAGACGATGAGTGCCGTGAAGCCAAGCTCTGCGCCATAGGTATACTTCATGTATATGAAGTATATAATGATGCCCAGACAGACAAAGAAGGCCAGCAGGCCCAGCCAGGTGATGAGCCTGAGCGGCAGGGTAGTATAGCTGAGAATGATCTGCATAGAGTAGCGCAGCAGCTGCAGTGAGCTATAGCCGGAGGTGCCGGCTTTGCGGTTTTCATGACGTACAGTCACATAGCTGGTCTGCCGGCTATACCAGCCTATCACCTCATCCAGGAAAACATACGGATGGTTATAGCCTTTGATCTGGTCTATCACATGCCTGGAGATGAGCTTGAAGGAGGATCCCTTTTGCGGCATATGGGCGTACTTTTCAAATATCGTAGCCACGACCTTGCTACCGGCGTTGCGCACCGCAGAGTGTTTTTTGCGCGCGTGGATGCCATACACCACATCTGCCTGGTGCTCCGCCTGTGTGGCTATGAGTGCAGCTATATCTTCGGGATGGTACTGCAGGTCGTCATCTATGGTCACTGCAAAATCTCCCGTACAGTGCTGTAGTCCGCATAGGAGTGCTTTATGCTGGCCATAGTTTCGTAAGAGGTTGATACCGGTCACTATGCTGGGGTATCTGCTACACAGGGCAGAGATACAGCTCCAGCTCTGGTCTGCGCTGCCATCATTCACCATGATGATCTGCAGGCCTGCATCCATGCTGCTATACATAGTGCACAGGCGCTCGCACAGCTCCGGCAGGGTCGCCTCACTATTGTATACCGGTATGATGATAGAGTATAAAGCTGCCATATATGACCCTTCTAAGATAGCTTTTTCTACGGCTTAAACCTCTATCAGCTCTGTGATAAGTGTATCGCGCAGAGACAGTATCACAGAGCCCCATGAGAGGCCTACACCAAAGCCACTGAGCAGCATGCTGCCGGCGGTGGCTATGCTGCTGCGCTGCGAGACGAGTGTGACGGGTATAGAGGCAGAGCTGGTATTGCCCAGATCGTAGAGAGAGGTAGGAAATTTCTCTTCAGGCTCTTTTAGTTTTTTGCGTACGCAGTCTATGATGAGTTTATTGGCCTGATGCAGTACAAAGGAGCTGACACGCTCCTGCGGGACCTGCGCATAGGATAGCAGGGCGGTGATATTGGGGGTCACCTCTCTGAGTGCAAAATTGAAAATATTGACGCCGTCCAGCCTCATCTGCAGGTCTGAGCGCACCTCGCCCTGGGCATACTCATGAGGAGTCAGTGATGCGGCGGAGAAGGGATGCCGCATGGCTCCACCCCTGACCATGATATCCTCATATCCCGCACCATCTGTCTGCAGGTGAAAGTGCCATTGCCGGCCCTCTGCATACTCCAGTGCCGTGGCAGATCCCGCATCGCTAAACAGGGGATAGGTAGCCTTGTCTGCCGGAGATACGATGGCAGATGAGCAGTCGCCCACCAGCAGCAGGCCTTTTTTGCCGGGCATATTTTGCAGCAGGGAGGCCAGCACAGATAGGCCGTAGACATAGCCGGAGCAGCCCAGGTTAATATCAAAAGCGATACAACTATGCGGCAGCCCGAGCCTGTGCTGTATGATAGATGCCGAGTTTGGTATAGTGTAGTCCGGCGTCTGGGTGACCAGGATGAGCAGGTCTATCTCTGAGGGTGCCCACATGAGCTGATCCATGAGGTGGCGTGCGCTACGCTCGCAGAGGTCTACCGCTGTCATACCTGCGGGAGCTATCCTTCGGTAGCGGATGCCTGTAGTGTTGATGAATGCTTCGCGCTGGTTGTGAGGTATGAGACCCAG
>JAFDYP010000289.1 GCA_018267355.1 Bacteroidota bacterium | reverse complement strand
CTATGCCGCATTTATCCTTTTTACTTTTTGCTGCTGCCTTACGAGGACGTTTTGTGGTTTTTGCCATAGGACACATTTATTATTTGACAAAGCTAAAAGAATTATATGAGTGTTTATTGTAAAACACAAGGGAGAACGGACGGACACCGGACATTTCCCCTAGGGAAAGTGTCCGGTGTCCATCCAGTCAGCCCACTACGGGATCGTCATTGCGATGAATTTCACCCGTAAAAAATAGAAAGCGAAAAATTCAGAAGCAATCCGGAGCTAGAGACAGAGGGGTAGTCAGCAGTGTAAAGTCAGGCAGCCCTCATCCGGCACATTCCGGATTGCCACGTCGCTTCGCTCCTCGCAATGACGCCACAAAAATCGTCCCGTCATTGCGATGAATTTCACCTGTAAAAAATAGACAGCAAAAAATTCAGAAGTAATCTGGAATGAGAGATATGAAGGCGGTCAGTAGTGTAGGTCAGGCAGACCGTGACAGGCACGTTACAGATTGCTTCGTCGTGCCTCCTCGCAATGACGGCGTTTTTTGTGGTTCTTGACGCCCGCACACTACCGCAGGGCGATGCCCATGCGCTAAGGGCGTGCCGCCCCGTTGGGGCTGCGTGCCGACGCGCCCGGGCGGTATATGAAGCCCCGAAGGGGCGATGCGCCTCCAGCGTTCGGCACCGCCGTACGCTACAAGAGGCCGACCACACACTACCGCAGGGCGATGCCCATGCGCTAAGGGCGTGCCGCCCCGTTGGGGCTACGTGCAATGGCGCCCGGCGGTGAATGAAGCCCCGAAGGGGCGACACGCCCCCAGCGTATGGCACCGCCGTACGCGAGTAGTGTGCAATGTTGCCTTGCGGTGAATGAAGCCCCGAAGGGGCGCTGCGCCTCCAGCGTATGGCACCGCCGTAAGCAGATGCCCGGCGCGCCATTGACCTCAAAAAACTATTCCCTATTCCCTAAAAAATCCTATGCAAAATCAACACACTGTACAATTGGAGAAATACGCAGGCCGCCACACGCGCCACACCTGCCCGCGGTGCCATCAGCCGCACAAGTTTACCCGCTATGTAGATACGCAGACGGGGCAGTACATCGCGCCTGAGGTGGGGCGGTGCGACAGGCAGGAGAGCTGCGGCTACCACTATACGCCGCGCCGGTGGGCGGAGGACCATGCGTCGCTCACGGGCACGGGTAGCGGCATCATCACACGCCGCGCAGACACGCACAGGACGGCACGGCGGCCTGATTATAGCCGCAGGAGTAGTATGCCGAGGGTCGCGCCTGTCGTGGTGCAGCAGGCGGCTGTGGAGGTGCCGGAGCGCGATGATTTCTCCGTGATGCCGTACCAGGTGTGGGCAGATAGTACGGACCTCTTTCACCACAGTCACTTTGCGCAGTATATACTCGGGCGCTTTGGGCGGGAGGGGCTGAGCCGGGCGTTTCGGATGTATATGTTCGGCATCAGTGATCGCTGGCCCGGCGCTACCATCTGGTGGCAGATAGACGCACAGGAGCGCATCCGCACGGGCAAGGTGATGCTCTACCACGCCGACACGGGCAAGCGTGTGAAAAACCCCGTGGCGCGTATCTCGTGGATGCACAGCCTGGCGGGCATGAAGGGCTACCGGCTGCGGCAGTGCCTCTATGGCGAGCACCTGCTCTCTCAGCCGCGGTATAGCGGCATGCCGGTCTGCATCGTAGAGAGTGAGAAGACGGCGGTGATAGCCAGCCTGCTACAGCCGCGCCGCCTCTGGCTGGCCACAGGTGGCCGGGAGCAACTCAATGCCGCGCGCATGGCCCCGCTGCACCACCGGCGGGTGACGCTCTGCCCTGACACGGGCAGCTATGACCTCTGGGCCAAGAAGGCGAAGGCCATGACGGCTACCGTGCCGCGTATGACGGTGCTAAAGGAGATGGAGGATAGCCGCTGGGCACCGGGCAGCGATATAGCGGACTATCTGGGGTAGGAGGAGTGATGCCGCGCTTTAAATGCGGCCCTGCGTAGTATATGGGTGCCTTTTGCTATGCACGATGGCCGTGATGACGATCATTTCTCTGGCCTCGTCTATGTAGAAATGAATGTTGTAAGGGAATACTTTTGGATGTGCAAAACGGATGTTTCGATAGCGTACACCATAGGCCGTGGGCATCTGTGCTATGCGCTGTATAGCCTGCTCTATGGCTGCCGCAAAATCGTTTTCCAGACCATTGCGTTGTGCCTTGTACCATGCTTTGGCCTCCTGCACATCAGCGACTACCGCATCGAGGTAATGAACGGTATACGCCATCAGGTCTTGCGCCTCAGTTCGTCCAGCAGGCCGCCTATCGGCTTTACAGCGTCAGGGTTTTGCGCGATAGCGGTGAGGCGCTGGTCTATCATGTCCTTTTCCCACTGGGGTATGTCTGTGTCCAGGTTTTCGATGTCAGGATAGCTGGTCTTGATCAGGTCCCAATCGCTCATGGGCACAAAGACGCCCGTAGGCTTTCCACTTTCGTCTTGCAGTACCTGGAGTTTCATTGCGTTTACTTTGTAGACTAAAGATAAGGCTAATCCCTGTATCCGGCAAGATTACCCTACTTAAACGAAGGCCTGTAGACACTGCCTTACCCTCCCACCTCCCTAAAACAGGGAGGCTTTAATACAAAAACAAAAATGCGTGCAGAGGCTGTTAAAGTCCCCCTGATTCAGGGGAGATTAGAGGGGTTAAAACGAGCTCATGGGGGCTGTCTTGATCGGTAGGCT
>JAFDYP010000288.1 GCA_018267355.1 Bacteroidota bacterium | reverse complement strand
AGACATCAGCGGGCCTGTCCCTCCGTCTTTCTTGATAATCATACTGGTAAAGAGCGGCTGCAAATATAAGTGATATACTGCATTTGGCAAAGATAGCCATCAAGCTACTTTTTCAGATGGAAGATCGAGCTGCTGACAGGTGCCTTGTACTGCACCGTATCCACTACATCTAGTCGGCTACCACGCGCATACCGCCTGTGCAGCAGTAGGGTAAAGTCCGACCGGCCCTGCTGCTTGCGCAGCTCCTCAGACATGAGCATCGAGATGCTATTGCCATTGTTATGCATATTCCGCTGGATACTATTGAGGTTGATTTTCAGGTCTATGGCCCGGTAGTTTCGCTGATAGCCGCCTGATGTATTGTCTGTGTAGAAGAAAGAAGAACCGACGTTATTGCGCATCATGCGCTCATTGGCCCTGGTGAGTGTGTTTTTTAAGACGACCCCTTCGCGCAGTCTCCAGGTGACGACACGGAAGCCCCTGAAAGATATCCTCGGCTGCCAGCTTGATCTCGGGGGGAGAGGAGTTATCAGTGGTTTGAGCGAAGGGATGATGATAAAAGTTTTGTCCAGCGCGCTCACTTGTACTCCCTTTGGGTCAAGGGCCCGGAGGTGTAGTGTGACGGTAGCCGGAGGTGTATTGCTGTCTGGCATGGAGGGATTGATATGCGTGGTGATGGAGAGCGTAGTATCGTAGACTTGCAGGTCGCCTCGGCTCAGGGATGCGCGCAGTTTGCAGCCCGCCATCACACCCCCTACTGCAAACCCTGTAGTCTCCCCATCCGTGATCATATCCGTATCTGGCAGCAAAAGTAGGGAAGGTCCTCGCCTTACTTTGATCTCTATATCACTGTCCTGGGCATGGAGTAGCAGGGAGCAAAGCAACAGCGTTATCGTTAGGGCGTATTTCACGTAGACGGGTCTGACTCTAAATATAATAGAAACAACGCCAGCCCTGGCAAACCTGGTATCCTAAAAAAATATAAATGGCGCGGGATATCTATCGGTGTACCTCGTGAAGCTTCTCCAGGTCATCTTTTTGCAGCCAGATCAGCACACCGCCGGTGATGCATATACCGCCCAGCACTGCATTGGCGTAAATGATATTGACACCCTGATGAAATAGTGGCAATGCAAAGAGCCCGGTAAGCAGCAGGCGCATGGCTACGTTGATCACAAAGAAGACACTATTGGTCCGGCCGATCACAGAGTTGGGTATATGCGAGAAGAGGAACGTGACGCGCAGTACCCGCGCAGCCGAGTTGCTAAAGCCGATCACAAAGTAGCAGAGATAGTACCAGCTCAGCACATTATTATATACATGTACAAAGTACATCCCTCCCGCAATGAGAAACAATGCAATCAGGCCCGGTATGATACGCCGCTGCCCGAAGAGTCTGGTAGTGACAAAGCCCGCCAGCAAAGCCCCCATAGAGAAGACCATATCTGAGAGAGCGTAGACGTCGCCCCCGCGGTGCAGGTAGTGATCTACATAGATAGGATTGACCAGTGTGCTGTGCACGATGATGGTAAGGAATATAAAGAGGGACGTATTGCCAAATAGAAAGATGACCGGATGCTTTTTGAGGTAGGACATCCCGGTACGGATACGCGTCATCAGCGGGTCTGTATCTATGGTGCGGTCTGCCACGGCTATAGAACGTATCTGATAGATGATGATGAAAGCGAGGACATAGGTGACGGCATCTATACCGAACACCTCATAAATACTAAGCGGCCGTATCGAGAAAGGTATTGCAATGTCGCTACCAAAGAAATTGAAATGCCCCGGTACACCATTCAATAGCAGCGCGCCGAGACCACCCGATATGGTCCACGTGAGCTGGCCCTGCACCTCCAGCTGAGAGGTCACGCGTCCGTAGTCTTCTTTGGCCGTGATCTCCTGTGCAAAGCCATATAGCGTCGGGAAGTGAATGTTATAAATGAATACTGTGGTAGCAAACGCAAGCGCTACCAGCAGCCACGGAGTCGTGCCATGCAGGTAGCCTGTCAGGCTTGCAGTGCCCAGCATAAGCATACCCGCTACATTGATGGCCAGAAATATACGGCGGCGGTCATAGCGGTCTACCAGTGTGCCCGCATACACGCCCCAGACCAGAGAGATACTGGTCACTACAAAATATATCCGGCTGAAAAGGCCCTCGTCATGCACCACGGATATAAAGTACCACGGGATGGCCAGCATCGAGATACCCTGCGAGATCCCGGATATCGAGTTGGCCAGTAGCAGGAGATAGATGGCGCGTTTATTTTTCACCGGGGCAAAGCTAAAATATCCCGCTCCACAGCATAGTGACCTGACAATAAATGCCAAATCACCGGCGTGGTTGCAGAGAGCCAATGCTATTTTATACTTTTGGCCGTGATGCTACCTGTTCGCCTTTGTCTGTTTGCCCTGTTTTTGGCCGTACTGCTGCCCCGCTGTAAAAATGATATGCAGGAGGCCAGGCTGGTCACCGCCCGGGCCAATACACAGATAGAGCAAGGCAAAAATGTGACGATCCGCTACTCTGACCACGGCAAGATCAAGATCAAGGCAGAAGCCAAAACACTGACCCGGTTTAATACAGACCGTCCGTACATGGAGTTTTCTGATGGGATCAAGGTTTCCTTCTACTCGGTAGATGGGCAGGTATCTACCACTATGGTGGCCGACTATGCCTCAGCCGTAGAGAGCTCCAGCATCATGACCGCCCGCAAGAATGTAGAAGTGATCAATGCCAAGGGAGAAAAACTCAATACCGAAGAGCTGATATGGGATGAGCAGAAAAAGGTGCTCTACTCCAATGCATTTGTCAAGATCACTACGGCAGAAGAGATCATCTATGGCAATGGCATGGAGGCCAATGAGGATTTCTCTGACTATGTGATCAAAAAGATCACCGGCAAGGTGAAAGTCAGGACAGAGAAGGAATAGCAATATCTAGCCCAGCCAACCGTCCTAAACGGTGTTAAACTGCCCGAGTCTGCCTGACTTTGCCTATTTTGCGGCCGGTTTTTACCACCAGAATATTTTAGTCTACCACAGATGGCCCTTTTTGGCAATAAGAATACAGTGAATGATGAGGCCGAGATGGGCTTTTTTGACCACATCGATGCGCTCCGGCAGCACATCTTCCGCGCAGCCATAGTAGTCATACTGGTGACGTGCGTCATGCTCTACAAAAGCTCCTGGGTATTTGACCGGCTCATCTTCGGCCCAGTCAAAAGCGACTTTCTGACCTACCGCCTCCTTTGCCACCTCAGTAACTCTATCCGGCCATTGCTCTGCAAGTTTTCTCCGCTACTTTGTCCCGATAAGGGACTTTGCTTCGATGGACTTGATATCAAGTTCATGAATACGGAACTCTTCGGCCAGTTTATGACCCAGATACAGATATCTATCGTACTGGGCGTGGTATTTTCTTTCCCTTACATCATCTGGGAGATTTGGCGTTTCATCCGTCCTGCGCTGTCTGAGACCGAGGCACGAAAGTCCGGTCGCATCGTGGTTTTCAGCTCGGTTTTTTTCTTTATCGGAGTGGCCTTTGCTTATTTCCTTATCGTCCCTTTCTCTCTCAACTTTGCCTATGGCTACCAGATCAGCGGTCAGGTGAGCAATATGTTTACTCTCGATAACTATATCAGCTTTGTGACCATGATGATGCTGGGGTCAGGTGCCATATTTGAGCTGCCTATGATCATATTTTTCCTGGCCAAGATGGGCATCATCACCGCCCAGTTTATGCGCAATTATAGGCGCCATGCTATCATTGTGATCCTGATTCTGGCGGCTGTCATCACGCCATCACCGGATATGTTTACCATGACCATCGTAGCGATACCTATCTATTTCCTCTTTGAGCTGAGTATAGTGGTAGCAGCCCGCGTCAATCCCGGCGTGAAGGAGATAATATAACTGCTTGCCGCAGCCATCTATTTTCGTAATTTTCGCCCTCAAATCATATACTATGCTCATAGCTATCGGTGGCGACCACGCAGGATACGACCTGAAATCAGAACTTCGCGTTTACCTTCTGGAGAAAGGATATGAGGTAGATGATCTGGGGGCCTTCTCGGCAGAGTCTGTAGACTATCCTGACTTTGCCCATCCGGTGGCGCAGGCTGTGGAGTCTGGCAAGGCCCACTATGGCATACTGATCTGCGGCAGCGCCAATGGTGTGGCCATTACCGCCAATAAGCACGAAAAGATACGCGCCGCCATAGCCTGGCACAAAGAAATAGCCGAGCTGGCCCGGCAGCACAATGACGCGAATGTGCTCTGCCTGCCTGCCCGCTTTATCACTGTGGAGGAAGCTAAGGAAATGGTAGATGTGTTTCTCGACACACCATTCGAGGGCGGTCGCCATCAGCGCAGGGTAGATAAGATAGCCTGCTAGTAGCGGCTGTCATTTTAAAACACTTAGTTTATCTGCATGAATTTTGACAGAAAAGACCTCAGTAACCAGCAGCTGATAGATCTCTATAAAAGGCTACTCAAGCCGCGCGTGATAGAAGAGCGCATGCTCAAACTACTCCGCCAGGGCCGCGTGAGCAAGTGGTTCTCCGGCATAGGGCAGGAGGCCATCTCAGTAGGCGTGACTGCTGCACTGCACAGAGATGAGTATATCTGCCCGCTGCACCGGAATCTGGGCGTTTTCACGACACGTGACTGCGACTTGCAACAGCTATTCGAGCAGTTTCAGGGCAAGGAGAATGGCTTTTCTCAGGGGAGGGAGCGCAGCTTCCACTTCGGTACCAATGAGCACCATATAGTAGGGATGATCTCTCACCTCGGTCCGCAGCTCTGCCTGGCAGATGGTATAGCCCTGGCTAGTAAACTGAAAAAGGAAAAGAAAATCACAGTGGCCTTTACCGGTGATGGGGGTACGAGCGAAGGGGACTTTCACGAGGCTTGCAATATCGCCGCCGTATGGGACCTGCCCGTTATCATCCTGATAGAGAATAATGGTTATGGCCTATCTACGCCCACCAATGAGCAGTTCCGCTGTAAGCAACTAGCGGATCGCGCGATAGGCTACGGCATGAAAGGGCTGACCATAGATGGCAATAATATCCTGGAGGTATATCATACTATCAATCAGCTAGCCGCTGAGATGCGCGAAAATCCACATCCGGTACTGCTGGAGTGTATGACCTTCCGCATGCGTGGCCACGAGGAGGCGAGCGGGGTGAAGTATGTGCCGAAGGAACTCTTTGAGATATGGGAGAAGAAAGACCCGGTGGCCAACTATGAGAACTGGCTGATAGAAAACGGTATCATGTCGCCTGACTATCCACTCATGCTGCGCGAGGAGATGGATGCAGAGGTACGCGCGGCTTTTGAGGCAGCAGACAAGCAGCCCGAGGTGACACCCGATACGGAGAAAGAGGAAGGAGAAGTTTACAAACCATACAGCTATACTGAAGTAACTGCCGCGGGAGGTAAAACCAACAAACGCCTCGTAGACGCAGTGAGTGATGGCCTGCGCCAGAGTATGGAGAGGCACTCTGACCTCGTGATCATGGGTCAGGATGTGGCGGAGTATGGAGGTGTCTTTAAGATCACCGAGGGCTTCGTAGAGCAATTTGGCAAGGACCGTGTGCGCAATACGCCTATCTGTGAAAGTGGTGTGCTGAGTGCCGCCCTCGGCCTGAGTGTGAAAGGCGTGAAGAGCGTGGTGGAGATGCAGTTTGCAGATTTCGTGAGTACGGGCTTCAATCCTATCGTCAATAATCTGGCAAAATCCTTCTGGCGCTGGGGGCAAAATGCGGATGTAGTAGT
>JAFDYP010000287.1 GCA_018267355.1 Bacteroidota bacterium | reverse complement strand
TGGCTGCGCTGATCTTTGTGGTCAGGCCGTTCTTTAGCAGTGATTTTGGTCCGAGTGGAGATGAGCTGACACACAAGGCGCTGGGAGACCTGTCATACAACTATATCACGACCCTGGGCCATGATGACTCCCTCTTCCGCTATGACCCTACTGGTGGTCGCGAGGATATGACCCTGCTGCAAAACTATGGCCCTATGCTCGAGGTGCTATCGGCTGCGGTATACAAAAATGCCCACCTCGATCCTTTCACCACGCGGCACTTCATACTCACTGTCTTTACTTTCCTGCTCTTCTTCTACTGCGGCATGGCTGCGTACAAGATAGGAGGTTGGCGCGCCGGCCTGATAGCCATGCTATTTATGCTGGTGAGCCCGAGACTATTGGGTGAATCCTTTAATAATCCCAAAGACCCGCCTTTTGCTGCTGGCTATATGATGGCAGTGTATGGGCTGCTATGCCTGGTCAGTGAGCTGCCGCGACCATCGTGGCGCACCATCATCCTGGCCATGGTGGGCATAGGGCTCGCATTCAGCATCCGTGTGGGAGGCTTGTTGCTTTTCCCGTATACTATCCTCTTTGTAGGCCTGGCGCTGCTCATGAATGATGAATGGCGCAAGCATCTGCTGGCCCTCGACTTCCGGTATTACGGCAGGCTCATAGCAGGTATCGCGGTGATCTTTGCCGGGGCATGGCTCATAGCCATAGCCTGCTGGCCTGCTGCCTGGAGGCATCCGCTCACGCAGCCGTTTCACGCGCTGGCGGTGCAGTCATCCTATCCTACTGTGATCTCCATCCTCTATGATGGCAAGGTGATGGGCTCCAATGAGGTGCCATGGTCATACAATCCGTTTTATATCTCGGCTACCTCACCGTCAGTGGTCGTGCTGGCTTTCTTCCTGGGTCTGGCGCTGCTGCCGTGGCTGCGCAAGACCTTTAAAGGGTATTACCTTTTTATGGTGCTTTTTGTGTCGGCCTTTCCTATCTTCTGGATCATATATGGCAAGTCTGCCCTGCTCAATGGCTGGAGGCACAGCTACTTTACCTATACGGGTATAGCGGTCTTTGCGGCACTGGTGTTTGAGGGCCTGTTCCGCATCGTGAAACCTAAGGCGGTGAACTATGTCATAGCTGCCGTGCTGGCCATAGGCATCCTGTTGCCGGCCACCTTTATCGTGCGAAACTTCCCGGTGATCTATGTGTATTTCAATGAGCTGGTGGGTGGTGTCAAGGGTACCTATGGTGACTACAATATAGACTACTATGCCGCCAGCATGAAGCCGTGCGCGGACTGGTTTGTAAAGAATGTACCCTATGACTCTACCAAAGTGATAGTGTGCAATAATGGCGGCGAACTGAACGAGTGCTTTAAGATGGACAAGAGCAAATTTATGTCCCACTACATCCGCTACCGCGAGCGCAATGAGCAGGACTGGGATTATGCCGTCTTTGCACCGCAGTTTGTAGACCCTGAGATGATGAAGAAAGGATTCTTTGCACCAAAGGGCACGATCCACAAGATAGAAGTGGATGGCTGTGTGATAGCGTGCATCGTGAAGCGTGAGAGCAAGGAGGACTACATAGGCATAGAGCTGCTGAAGAAGAATGACGTGGTGGGCGCGATACCGCACCTGGAGGCAGCTGTGAAAGAAGACCCCAATAATGAGATAGCCCTCATGTACCTCGGCCTGGCCTATGCCGCTACGGGCCATCGCGACGAGGGCCTCAATGCACTGGGCCGCGCTCTCAATATCTCTCCAAACTACCAGATGGCAGGAGCCTACTACCAGCGTATCAGCGGCGGGCAGTAGATGGATAAAATATAGCCAGTACTGGTACGTCTGGGAGAAAGTAAAAATCGAGGCCTTTGATGGCTGCCGGTATTTCTTTAAACCAATTTCAACTGTACTATTTATGAGTAAAAGCAAGATAGCCCTCGTGACCGGCGGTAGCCGCGGCCTGGGCCGCAATATGGCCGAGAGCCTGGCCGCAGATGGCCATGACGTGATCATCACCTATGTATCACAAAAAGAAGAAGCGGAGAAAGTGGCCGCTGCTATAGTCGCCACCGGGCGCAAGGCCGCAGCACTACGGCTCGATGTAGGCGATACGAAGTCCTTTGACGGTTTTATCACAGAGCTGCGGGCGGTGCTGGGCAGCAGCTTTGGCGCGGAGCAGTTTGACTTCCTCATCAATAATGCGGGTATAGGCGGTACGATCCCATTCACCACGGCTACAGAGGAGGACTTTGACCGGTTCAATAATGTACATTACAAGGGTGTCTTCTTCCTGACGCAGAAGGCACTGCCGCTGATCAATGACGGTGGCCGCATCGTGAATATATCGAGCGGTACGACCCGCTTTGCCAATCCGGGCTACGCTATCTATGCGTCTATGAAGGGCGCTGTAGAAACCCTCACAAAATACTGGGCCAAGGAATTTGGCGCGCGCCAGATCACGGTCAATATCGTAGCGCCGGGGCCGGTAGAGACAGACTTTAATAATGCCGCTATCCGCAGCAATCCGGAGCTGAAGGCGCGTCTCGGCGCTGTCACGGCACTCGGCAGGGTAGGAGTGGCAGAGGATATCGGTCCGGTGGTATCATTCCTCTGCAGCGAGGGTGGCCGCTGGATCAGCGGGCAGCGCATAGAGGCGAGCGGGGGTATCAACCTCTAAGTGATTTCGGATTTTCGATTTGGGATTTCGGCAAAGCGGGGCTTTTACTATAAGGCTCCGCTTTGTTATTTATGATTTGTGATCGATGATTTATGATTGGATCGAGGCGGGTACTTGCAGTTAGGTTATTTCGGATTTCGGATGTTTGATTTCGGCAGGGCAGTAT
>JAFDYP010000286.1 GCA_018267355.1 Bacteroidota bacterium | reverse complement strand
GACAATTAGGAAGTCGGCACGTATATTTGGGCCTTTAACAAGTAATAGTGTGTATACACTGTTTACAAGTTGAAGACCTGATTCCAAACCCAATTGTACAAAGCCTTGAATAAGACCTATTTACTTTTTTCTCCATTCTCTGTCCTTTCATTACCCGGCGCTTCACATTTGGCGGCTGTGGCATCCCTATACCAATCTAAGACACATTCAAATTCGAATATGATGAAGAAGTTTACTTCCGTATTTCTGACATTATTATTTGTGGTGGTTACACAGGCTACCTTTGCCCAGCAGACTGCAACTACCAGTCATGTAGGTGATGTGGACCCCGTGATACAGGCTTCTGTGAAGAATACCCTGAGGGCTACTACCAATAAGATTTGGTTTGAAAAGAATGCAGGCCAGTTTAATAATCCTGACGTATTGTACGGCTTCCGCACTGCCTTTGGTAGTATGGGCGTGTACAATAACAAGATCCGTATCGTGACCAATCAGAAGGAATGGGACGAAGAGGAAAATGAAGTTGAAGAAGCCAAGGAGCCAATGCCGCTCCAAATAGTGGACCTGACTTTCCCCGGATCAAATGGTACGTGGACTGTGGAGCCAGGCTCGGTTTCTGCGACCAGGGGCACTTATTATACTAGTACTGATAAGCGCGAAAAAGGCATCCAGCCGGCTATCTATAATGAGATCACGCTGAAGAATGTCTATCCCGGTATAGACCTGCGCCTATACTCAGGCCAGAGCGGCTCCATGGAGTTTGACTGGATCGTGAGCAGGGCTGCTGACTACAGTAAGATCAAAATGCAGATGACCGGACAGGACGCCCTGATAGTAGAGAAAGAAGGCAACCTGACCATCAAAATGCACGAGAACAATATATCACTCGTGATACCTGAGACATTCCAGACCATAGATGGTAGCAAGAAGCAGTTTAAGACCAATATGGTAAAGGTGAGCGACAATACGCTCGCCTATCAGGTGGAGGCTGGCTTCGACCCTTCCCAGCCGCTGGTCATAGACCCGGTGATGATGTGGTCTACCTATATGCATAATGGTTCTTCTACTTTTGACGAATATCTCTATAGTATCGTATCAAATAGTGCCGGTGAGGTATACTGCGCAGGCTTTACTAATGAGGCGATGAGCGTGACCTACCTCAATAACGTGTCTGCAGGATACTCTAATACCTTTAGTAGCAATCCATCTACTGTATTGTATAAGCTAAATGCTACAGGTACCAATATACTGGCATGGACCATGACCGGCGTATCCGGCGCGGCCAATTTTCCTTCAGATCTCGATATCTTTCATGATGGAAGGATCATCCTGGTATATACCGAAGATGTAGTAAAGATATTCAGCGCTACCTTGGCCGCCAGGGCATACTCCGGGTCTATCAACACGGCTACTCCATCTAATGTAAATACGGCAGTATATCAATCCGTTGTGACTATCGACAACTCCACTTTCTATGTGAGCGGTACCTGTACGTCTGCCCTTTCAAATTCTGTCATCACTGGTAGTGCGCCTGACAATACTTTTGCAGGCAGCTCAGAGGGCTTTATCATCCGTGTGACCGGTGCCAGCGGTACCAGCCTCTCGGCTAGCTGGGGCACCTACGTGGGCGGTAATAATAATGAGACATTTGCATCTATCGCTTCCTCTACCGACAAAACGAAACTAGCCTTTGCGGTACACACTGTAGTCGGCTCTTCCTACCCTAGCCTGGTGAATGCCGTAGACGGTACGATAGGCGGTGCTACTGAGATCCTGGTCGGCTCGATACCTATTCAGTCTTCGCCTGTGACAGCTTTTACTACCTTCTCGTATCTGGGCGGCAGTAGCTCCGAGGGTCTCTCTTCCTATTCGGCTATAGCTGGCGGTCCCCAAGGTGCCGACAAGGCAGTCGTGTGTGCTGACAATAACTATTTCTATGTAGGGTATAATACATCCTCTACGGACATACCTGGCACTACAGGAGCAGTACAAACCACCAATAAAGGCGGGATGGACCAGGCGCTGGCGCGTATCCCATGGAATGGATCTGCCGGTTCCGGCTTTGTGGAAACTTACAATGGCGGTTCATCTGATGATCTGGTGGGCGGTATAGCTGTAGACTTCCGTAGCAGCAATGTGCTTCTTTTTGGTACTACTACCTCCAGTGACTATCCGGCAAATAATACCACTCCTGCCAGCCCTTATTATCAAAATACCTTTGGCGGTATCATAGATATCAGCTATGCCAGCTTTAGCAATAACCTGACTACGCGTACCTATGGCACCTACCTGGGTGGTAGTGAGAAGGACTACATGGGTAGCACCGGTATCCTCAGAGGTAGCGGCCACTTGTACTATAATAATACAAATGGTCTGACATACATCGGCACGACTATACACTCAGATCAGGGCACTGTACCACACCAGTGGATCACTGATGTACCTGGCTTCGATAAATCTATTCCTGCCCAGACAGCCGGCAAAGACAACCACTTTATCTTTGAGTGGAATTCAAACACTTTCGACTACGGTGATGCGCCTACGGGATACGATGGCTCAAACGCCGCACGCTCGGCCCTGACCGATAAACTAAGGCTGGGCCTCACGATAGATGCAGAAACAGCTGCTCTCAACTCAGCTACCGCTAATGGTGACGATGTAAGTAATACAGGGGCCAGCGATGATGAGGATGGTGTAGCTGTGATACCTACAGCCGTGGTGGGTGCTACGACTTACAGTGTTTCTGTATCATACCTCAATAATACCGGTGCTACTGTGAACCTGCGCGGCTGGATAGATGCCAATGGCAACGGTTCATTTGACGCAGCGGAATCTGCTGTGGTCAGTGTGCCTACCAGTGCTTCGCAGCAGACGGTGACCCTGAGCTTCACAGGTCTGCCTGCATTCGTGTATGGTAGTGGCAATACTTTCCTGCGTGTGCGTATAGCAGATGCTACCTTGAGCAGCACTGACGCTCAGGGTGAGATAGGTGCCGGTGAGGTAGAAGACTATCAGGTATGTATCAAGCCAAACGCCGGAGCCGATCAGTCGGTCTGTCTGGTAGGTACTGCTACTATGTCTGCCACTGGTACAGGCACCTGGACCGCCCGTGCCGGCAATCCCGGCACTGCGACCATCGCGAGTGCTACTAATCCGACTACTACTATCAGCAACTGGAGTACAACGGGTACCTATGGCTTTGTGTGGACAAACTCTACCGGTTGTACAGATACGGCGCTCGTGACTGTCACCACCCAGCCGGGTACGGTGACTATCACACCATCTACAGCTAATATATGTGTAGGCAATAGCATCAGCCTGACAGCCAGTGTGAGCCCGGCAGGTGGTACCTTCCAGTGGTCACCGCTCTCTAATATCACTCCGGCTGCAGGCAATACTGCTACCGTGACAGTGAACCCTGCCACCACACAGACATATAATGTGGTATATACGCTGGGTGGCTGTACATCATCAGCCAGCAGGCAGGTGACCGTCTATCCGATAGTAGTGGCAGAAGCGGGATCTAATCAGACTTACTGCTCTAATGTATCTACCACTATCACTCTGGGAGGTGCTCCTACTGCAACGGGTGGATCTAATAGCTATTCATATGCATGGTCTCCGCCTACTAATCTGAGCAGCACATCTGTGGCTAACCCTACAATCACTTCAGTGGTGTCGGGTACCACTATATATTATGTGACGGTGACGGATAACGTGACCGGCTGTACCTCCAGAGACTCTATGACCCTGGTGATCAATCCGGCAGTGACTGTGAGCATAGCCCTCTCAGATACAGACCTCTGTCTGGGCCAGGTCACTACGCTGGGTGCTACCGGCACACCGGCTGGTGGTACATATAGCTGGAGCCCTACCATAGGTATGACACCGGCAGCAGGCAATACTGCCTCTGTGAGTGTAGGCCCGTCTGCTAATCAAACTTATACTGTACTCTACTCCCTGGCCGGATGTACCAATACTGCATCCCGCAAAGTGAATGTCTATCCGACTGTGGGTGCTGAGGCAGGTGCGGACCAGACTTATTGTTTGCCGGTCTCTACCACTATTACCCTCGGTGGCAGCCCTACTGCTACCAGCGGATCAGGTTCCTATACCTACTCATGGTCTCCATCCACCCGCCTGAGCAGCACGACAGTAGCTAACCCTACAGTGACTAGCGCGGTAGCCAGCAATATAGTGTACTATGTGACAGTGACGGACACCAAATCCGGCTGCCAGGCTGTAGACTCAATGAGGCTGACTATCAACTCTCAGGCTACAGTGACGATCAGTTCTCCTGATACCAGCCTGTGTGCGGGTCAGTCTACTACCCTGACTGCGACCGGCCTACCTGCTGGTGGCACCTATAGCTGGAGCCCAACTAACTTTATGACGCCAGTGGCCGGTAATACTGCTACTGTGACTGTAGCACCTCCTGCCAATCAAACCTACCTGGTAACGTATACGACATCTGGATGTAGTGGTACAGCCACTAAGACCGTAAATGTAGTACCTGCAGTAGTATCTCATGCAGGTGGCAATCAGACCTTCTGTATGCCATATGCGGGTACTGTGACGCTGGGAGCGACTCCTACAGCTACGGGAGGTTCGGGTAATTTCTCTTACCTGTGGTCTCCATCTACACGTCTGAGCAGTACTACTGTAGCTAACCCTACACTGACCTCTAATGTGGCAAGCACTATCACATACTACGTGACTGTGACTGACAATGTATCAGGCTGTACATCGGTAGACTCAGCAGTGATCACTCTGAATCCTGCTGTAGTAGCCGACGCGGGCTCAGCTACATCGGTATGTAATGGCCTGGGTGTGACCATAGGCGGCAGCCCTACGGGTAGCGGCGGTACTGGTACCCTGACCTATAGCTGGTCTCCTACCACAGGTCTCAGCTCCTCTACCGTAGCCAATCCGGTGGCATCACCTACAGTACTCACCACATACACTGTGACTGTGACAGATACCAAGGGTTGCAGCGCAACCAGCTCTGTGACTGTGACTGTCAATCCTAAGCCGACTGCTGATGCTGGTCCAGGCCAGAATCTTACTGCATGTAGTGCTGCATCGGTGATCATAGGCGGCGCGCCTACAGCATCAGGTGGTACGCCAGGCTACACTTACTTGTGGAGCCCTGCCGGTGGTCTCAGCTCGTCTACTTCACCTAATCCTAGCGTAAGCCAGATAGGCTCTACTACTCTCTATACAGTGACTGTGACAGACTCTAAGGGATGTACCGCAGCAGCCTCTGTCAATGTAACTGTAGTAGGCTCTACACTCCAGGTAGATGCAGGTGTCAATACCAGCTACTGCGCCAATAGCGGCAGCAGCACAGTACTGACCGGCACTGTCACAGGTGGCACGGCGCCATATACTTATCAGTGGTCCCCTGCTACAGGTCTCTCTTCTACTACTGCTATATCTGCTACAGCCAATCCATCTGCGGCTGGTAGCTACCTCTACACGCTGAATGTGACGGATAACAATGGCTGTAATGCAAGTGATACTGTACGTCTGACCGTATGGCCATCTGTAGTGGCCAGCGCCGGCTCGGCAGTAGCTATCTGTAATGGTAGCTCTACTACTATAGGCGGAGCGCCTACAGCATCAGGAGGTACTTCTCCATTTGTCTATGCATGGGCGCCTGGCACAGGCCTGACCTCTACTACTGTGGCCAATCCTGTAGCATCTCCGCTTCTTAATACAACCTATAATGTCACTGTGACTGACGCACACAGCTGTAGTGCTACCAGCTCTGTAGCTGTGACAGTAAATAATAACCCTCTGGCGCACGCCGGAGCTAATCAGACTTATTGCCAGCCGGTCACGGCTACCATCACTCTCGGCGCAGTACCTGCTGCAACTGGTGGCTCAGGCACTTATAGCTATACCTGGTCTCCGGTCACCGGCCTGAATAATGCTGGTGTAGCCAATCCGACTGTGACAGTAAGTAGTGCAGGCACCACGAGGTATTACCTGACTGTGACTGACGGCAACGGCTGCTATGGAGTGGACTCTACTAATCTGACCATTCTCCCGCAACCTTCTGTGACCGCCACTTCCTCGGATACTGATATCTGTACTGGTCAGACTACTACGCTGACCGCCTCGGGCAGTCCTGCCGGCGGCACCTATCAGTGGTATCCTCAGGTCAGTATGAGTCCTTCATCCGGTGCGGCTGCATCGGTAGATGTAGCTCCGACTACCAATCAGACTTACTTTGTAATATATACTCAGGGTACTTGCAGCGACACTGCTAGTAAGACAGTTCGTGTTTTCTCTAATGTAGTCGCAAGCGCAGGCCCTAATCAGACTTATTGCCTTCCTGTCACCTCTACCATCACCCTGGGTGGTGTGCCGTCCGGCTCCGGTGGCTCTGGTAGCTATACATATGCATGGTCGCCATCAGCTAATCTCAGCAGCGCTACAGTAGCTAATCCTACTGTCACCTCTGTATCTGCAGGCTCTACGCTTTACTCTCTGACCGTCACAGACAAAATATCCGGATGCCAGGCCGTATCTACTATGACCCTGGTGATCAATCCTACTGCTACAGTTGCTATATCTCCTACAGACACTGATCTGTGCACCGGTCAGAGCACTACACTCACTGCTGTAGGTAGTCCTGCAGGTGGCAGCTATCAGTGGAGTCCTACATTCAATATGAACCCCGGTGCGGGCAATACAGCCTCTGTGACTGTGGCACCTTCAGGTACTCAGAGATATCAGGTGACCTATACAGCTAATGGCTGTGCAGGCTCTACAGCTATCACGGTGAATGTTTATCCAAATGTGGTAGCACATGCCGGTATCAATCAGGCTTTCTGCTTGCCATATTCAGGTACTGTCTTCCTCGGGTCCAGCTCTGCTGCTACAGGTGGTTCGGGCAGCTATAGCTACCACTGGTCTCCTACAGCCAATCTCAGCGACTCCACTGCTCCAAATCCTATTGTGGCAAAAGTCAATACAAACACAGAATACTACCTCACTGTGACCGATAATGTGACAGGATGCAGCTCTGTAGACTCTACACATATCACTATCGATACCCATGCTACAGTGACCATCAATAGCTCTGATACAGACCTTTGCTTTGGTCAGACTACTGTGCTGAATGGTGTGGCTAGTCCCGGAGGTGGCAGTTATCAGTGGATACCGATCGTATATCTGTATCCGGGCACCGGCAATACGCCATCTGTGACTGTGGGTCCTGTGACTACTCAGCTTTACGAGTTGATATACTCGCGCAATGGCTGCCAGGATACTGCCTACAAGCAGGTAAATGTATATCCGACAGTAGTGGCTGATGCAGGTCCGGACCAGACCTTCTGCTTGCCTCATTCCGGTACAGTGACCATTGGCGGTAGTTCTACTGCAGCAGGTGGTAGCGGAGCTTTCTCATATACATGGGCACCATCTACTAACCTTAATGATACTTCAGCCTCCAATCCGGTACTTACTACACTGGTGTCTGGCACCTATAAATATTTTGTAACAGTAACGGATAACAGGTCCGGCTGTACCTCTTCGGACAGCGTAGTGATCACTATATCACCTAGCGTAAATGTGACTGCTACAGCCTCTCAGACCAATATATGCGGAGGTGGCAGCGCTACACTGACTGCTGTGGGCACCCCTGCAGGTGGCAACTATCAATGGAATCCGATCATAGCTAT
>JAFDYP010000285.1 GCA_018267355.1 Bacteroidota bacterium | reverse complement strand
GGGAAACATAGAATCACCGTCTGCGGTATGGTGAAGGAAGGGGCTTTTATAAATGATAGTGCTAATAGTGACCTGACATGGAAATACAACCTGCACTCAGGCATCAGTATCTATGACTGCCAGACGGGTGATACTTTATTTGAGCAGGAGATGGCGATGGATAGCTGGTTTTATAGCATCAAAATAGATAAGAACGAGATCAGGCTGACGGAGGTGACCTATATTAATTACTCTGCACTGGACCTCAGAGATCCTCCTTTGTCAATAGCGGTCACGCATATCGGGCTGAAGGGAGATACGGCGTTTATGTCTAAACCGGAACCCGCCTTTGTGATGCCACCTTTCTCCCAGGCGGTGCGTGACAGCGCAAGACGCTTTTATAACAGGCTAGAGGAGACTTTGAAAGTCGAACCTTTTGCCACCTGGATGTATGGTGATCAGTATCCCACTGACCTGCTGCTAACCGCAGCGCTACTGGATATGGGCCGCTCACGCTATCTCTACCGGCACCTGAGAGAGTACTTTGACCTGGACGGGGCAGTGAGCGAGGACTATGAGCAGGGATACCTGGATCATCTGCTGGACAATATTAAGAGGTAAAGTCCATCACAAGCACTAAAAAATATCCCTAGCTTAGTGCATTGACCGGAATGTATATGCTATACCTACTGCGCAAGATGGCGCTCCTCTTCTTTTGTATCCTGACAGTTGCCGGCCTGATGGCACAGGGGGGTGACTACACCCGCTACGCTGATCCCATGATCGGTACAGGTGGGCATGGGCATACCTTCCCGGGAGCCTGTGTGCCGTTTGGGATGGTGCAGCTCAGTCCTGATACGCGGCTGCGTGGATGGGATGGCTGCTCGGGGTACCACTACTCGGATAGTATTGTGTATGGCTTCTCGCATACCCACCTGGATGGTACGGGCTGCTCTGACTATGGCGATATACTGCTGATGCCTACTACGGGCAGGCCTGATGTGCGGCCCAAGGCTTATCGTTCAGGCTTTTCCCATCAGCAGGAGAAAGCTGTGCCGGGCTACTACAGCGTGCTCCTGCATAAGAGCAATATACTGGCAGAGCTGACCGCTACGGCGCGCACGGGGATGCATAAGTACACTTTCTCAGATACTGCCGGCAATATCATACTGGACCTGAAGCACCGCGACAAGGTACGGTATGCAGAACTGCACATCAGCGCAGATGGAGAGGTGAGTGGGATGCGCCTCAGCTCAAACTGGGCTGATAGCCAGTACGTGTTTTTTGTGCTGCACTTCTCAAAGCCCTTCGCTGACTATGGCGTGAGCAAAGGTGGTATAAAACATAGAGCGGTGACAGCTATCAAGGGCCACCGGCTGAGGGCGTGGTTCCGCTTTGCGACGAAGCGTGGTGAGGCTGTATATGCCAAGGTGGGCCTCTCTCCTGTGAGCATAGATGCCGCTCGCAAGAACCTGGCAGCAGAGCAGCCGGGCTGGGACTTTGGCGCGGTGCGCGATCAGGCACGAGACACCTGGAATAAGGAGCTGGGCAAAATAGAATTCAGCAGTAGTGACACGGCGGTGATGCGGACTTTCTACACGGCGATGTACCATAGCTTTATCAGTCCTAATCTCTTCTGTGATGTGGATGGAAAGTATCGCGGGCGCGACCTGCAGGTACATGAGGGCGAAGGGGGCAATTATTATACGGTCTTCTCCCTGTGGGACACCTACCGCGCGCTGCACCCGCTCTACAACCTGATACAGCGTCCGCGCAATGCGGATATGATACGCACCATGGTCACGATGTACCGTCAGCGCGGGCTGCTGCCTATCTGGGAGCTGGCAGGCTGTGAGACCTTCTGCATGACGGGCTACCATGCGGTGCCTGTGATAGCAGACGCTGCTAGGAAGAGGATCAGAATAGCTGATAACAACACGGCATACGAAGCAATGAAGCACAGCGCCACAATGAGCCACCACGACCTGCATAAATATTTTAAATGGCGCTCGCCGCTGATGCTGATCTCTCACCTGCGCTATGTAGCCGGATGGGACAGCTATCACCGGTATGGCTATATACGCGGCGCAGCGCTGCTGGGCGGCACCTCCAAGTCTCTGGAGCACGCCTATGATGACTGGTGCGTGGCGCAGATGGCAAAGCGTGTAGGGCGTATGGATGACTACGATACGTTCATGAAGCGTGCGTCTAACTACCGGCTGCTGTATGACTCTGCGACAGGCTTCATGCGGCCGCGTAGAAAGAACTTTGTAAAGCATTTTGATCCGTATAAGCTATCCCGCTACTATACTGAGGGTAATGCGTGGCAGTATGCCTTCCCGGCTCCTCAAGACATGAGTGGGCATATCAGGTTGATGGGAGGCAGGGAGCGGTTTGCCACGCTGCTGGATTCACTATTTCACACCAGCAGTAATATGTATGGGCTACCTCACCCGGACGTGTCTGGCATGATAGGCCAGTATGCGCATGGCAACGAGCCGAGCCACATGATAGCCTATGCCTACGACTATGCCGCGCAGCCGTGGAAGACACAGCAGACCACGCGCCTGATCATGGATAGCTTCTATACAGACCGGCCCGACGGCCTGTGCGGCAATGACGACTGCGGCCAGATGAGTGCCTGGTATGTCTTTAGCGCGATGGGCTTCTACCCTGTCTGCCCGGGATCAAATCAATATGCTATTGGTTCGCCACGGGGCGAAAGGATGGTGCTGCACCTGGAGGATGGCAAGAGCTTTACCATCACGGCCAAGAACAATGACAAGGCAAATGTGTATATACAATCTGCGCGACTAAATGGTACGCTATACTCGAAGAGCTATCTGAACTACGAGGATATCATGAAAGGTGGAACATTGGAGCTAGAGATGGGCGCTACACCTAACATGCAGTGGGGAGCTGCGGACGCTGATGTGCCAGTGACGGGGATTGAATAAAGGAATATGGCTGCAAGCCACACCTTTTAGTCAGTTTTGTATCTTAGAGCAAATACTTATATGCGATACACTATTCTCGTACTGATTGTAATAGTTTTGCAATCCTGCAAAAAGGCCGAAACTCCTTCGCAACCATGCACTGTAGATGCACCCAAAGGGCTTTCCTCGCTGGTAAATAAACAGTTTGTGAAATTATCATGGTCTCCGGTATCCGGTGCCACCTCCTATGAGATACGTTACAAAAATATCCATAGCTCCACCTGGGATGGTGCCGCGGGATCAGATAGCGCGAACGCATGGTTGCCTTATCTTGATCCTGACAGCGTATATACCTGGCAGGTAAAAAGCGACTGTATGAATGGTTCTTCAGATTTCAGCTCCATGGACACTTTCCGGGCACACTATCTATTTGGCCAATGCAACTGGAATCACTTTCTTGAGTTTTCTGCTGACACGGTGATCAGTGATATAGCTGCAAAGACTATCACAGCCTTTGCAGACTCTTCTTACGTCCAATTTCAGTTTTCCAGCTATCCGCTGGCAAGCACCACCTATCAGATCGTAAGTCCGATAACCTCTGTATCAGGAAATACAGCAATCGTGACAGCGCACCTGCAGTATGGATACGGGTCCACCTACCGCTCTACCGGTTTGGATCAGACCTCTGCAGTAGTCACTGTCACAGCACAGCAAACCAGTATAAGCCTATCATCCTTCAATGCTGCGAATGCTACAAATAATGCGGATACAACCTCGTTCTATGGAGTGATCATCAATCTGAGATAAACAGTATTGAGTCGGAGAGACTATCGATGATTTTTGTTTCATATATTTAAGCATCAATCCAACCCACTCATGAAGAAACTCGCAAAGGTACTGGCAGGTATTGCCATTTTCATAGGTCTGCTGATCCTGGTAGCTAAGCTGACCGGTAATGGCTACCTGGTCCGCGGGGTATGGATCACCTACCTGCACGGCAATAACTCTGCGACGATAGACGATGCGAAGTTCTTTAAAACGCATCCCGTACAGGCGAGCGACCATCCATCTGAGTGGCCGCTGAGCCCCGACTACAATAAGAAAGAGCTGCCTGCCAAACTCCGTGAGATGCTCACGCGTACGGAGACGGTGGCATTTGTGGTGATTAAGAATGACAGCATACTG
>JAFDYP010000284.1 GCA_018267355.1 Bacteroidota bacterium | reverse complement strand
TATGAGAACGATCCTGCCTACAAGGATTTCAGCGATAGGGAGACCGATGATGAGCAGATGAAGTGGTTCCGCGCCGATGCCCGCAAGCATCCGCACCTCTATACTGCCAAGCCACCACTCGGCTGTAACTACATCAAGATTGCGGAGGACCTGTATTCACCCATCTAGTAGTATTTGGCCTTCGGCATCCGTATGCTACAGCGTGCAGTCTTTGGTACTGTCAGATTTTAGCAGGCACTCATTGGCTGCTTCGGCCTGGCTACCTGCAGTGATCGTGTAGAATGAAGTACTATTATTGGTCGTGTTGGTACAGCCGCAGTGATAGTCTTTCTGGCATGATGAGCCCAGGAGGGCTATGGATACGATGGAGAGGATCAGTATAGTGTGTTTCATGGCTGGTGTACTAGATAGCTTCACTGCAAGATAATCAAAAAGCAGATGTAGCCACCATCCCATAGATGAGCATATTTTTATGATATACTTATCTTTACGGCAATGAAGCATTACTACCTTATTATCATAGCCCTGCTCTGCAGCCTCACCGGCACCGCCCAGCAGCGCTACCGGGCCTTATTTATAGGCAATAGCTATACCTATGTCAATGACCTGCCGCATACCATTGCGCAGTTTGCCGGTGCTATGGGAGATACACTGGACTATGACAATAGTACCCCCGGTGGCTACACCCTGCAGCAGCACAGTACTGACGCCACTACACTTGCCAAGATCGCTCAGGGAGGCTGGGACTTTGTGGTGCTGCAGGAGCAGAGCCAGCTACCGTCTTTCCCGCCCTCGCAGGTACAGCAGCAGGTCTATCCCTATGCACATATCCTCGATAGCCTGATACATGCTGCCGACTCTTGTACAGAGACCGTCTTCTATATGACCTGGGGCAAGAAGAATGGAGACACTGCCAACTGTGCCAGCTATCCTCCCATCTGTACCTATCAGGGCTGTCAGGATCGCCTGTCTGCCTCGTATATCGAGATGGGCCAGCTGAATAGCGCTACCGTGGCACCGGCAGGTGAGGCATGGCGCAGGGTCATCGGGCAGAACCAGGCCTTTGACCTCTATCAGTCTGACCAGAGCCACCCGAGCATCTATGGCACCTACCTGACCGCAGCCGTCTTTTATGAGATACTCTTCAGGAAGTATGTGATCATAGATAGCTTTGTCACCCCTGGTATTTCATCTACAGATGCCATAGACCTGCGCCAGGCAGCACACGCAGTAGTGGCAGACAGCCTGGCCAAATGGCTCGGGCCAGGGCACATACCTGTAGCGTCTTTCACAGCGCAGGCTACTACACAGGGTGTTGCCACCTTTACCAGCAGCAGTATCAATGGAGACTCTTTCACCTGGGATTTCGGAGATGGTATGAGCGGCACAGGCGCCACTACTACGCACACCTACACGCACTCCGGCATCTATACAGTGACCCTCACCGTCACAGACCACTGCCTCAGTACTCAGTACGTCAGTGATCTCGGCGTGGTAGTAGATCCGGCGGGCGTGGTGCAGGGCAGGGCTACCGACCTCCGCATCTATCCCAATCCGGCCAATACGCTGCTCTACATAGACGCCACCCAGGGTCAGAGAGGAGAGGGCATCACCCTCATCAATGCACTCGGCGCCATAGTACGGCGCGCAGAGGTGACCGGAGCTACTACGGCTATAGCCGTGGCAGATCTGCCCGCTGGTGACTACCTGGTGCAGATAGGTGGTACGGTACGGGTGGTGGCCATCAGGCATTGATAGCTGCCACAGGGAGCAGATCGGTCTGCACTATTTATTCACCATTCTGCCATCGTTATTCACGGCAGTGTTTCATTATTCATTGATTCGGATATATTAGCGGCAGTGGAGTATAGGTTTATCACTATAGAAGGATGCATCGGCGCGGGCAAAACGACCCTGGTGCAGAAGCTGGCCGCCGACTACAACGGGCGGGCCATACTGGAGCAGTTTGAAGACAATCCCTTCCTGCCGCTCTTCTATGCTGATCCGCAGCGCCACGCCTTTCCCGTAGAGTTGTACTTTATGGCAGAGCGCTTCCAGCAGCTCAAGGCGCTGCATAGCGAGCCGGACATCTTCAAATCGTTCACCGTCTCAGATTTTCTCTTTCAGAAGTCGCTCATCTTTGCTATGAATAACCTGCAGGATGCAGAGGCACGGCTCTACCGCATGCTCTTTGACATCATCTACCCCAATCTGCCAAAGCCGGACCTGATCCTCTATCTCTATGCACCCGTAGATAAGCTGATGGCAAATATCCGCAAGCGCGGCCGCGACTATGAGCAGCAGATACAGCCGGCATACCTCCAGAATATACAGCAGGCATATCTCGACCATTTCAAGATGCTGACCAATACCCGTATCGTACTGCTCGATACCAGCCGACTGGACTTTGCCGAGCGGCGGGAGGACTATCTGGAGGTCGTATCGGTGCTCAATGCAAAGCACCAGACGGGTATCACCTACCTCTGAGGGATGCAGGCAGATATTGCGGTACGCTTATTATCAACTTGTTAACGTATGCCGTTGACTTAAAAACTACGGCATATCATTTAATTTCTACATTTGGTCCGGCAATAGCCGGGAGATAAGATATGGAAAGTGACACGGTACTCGTGACAGGCGCCTGCGGGCAGATAGGGACGGAGCTCGTCCTCGCACTACGCAAGATATACAAGAACGTCATCGCCTCTGATCTGAAGGAGGCTGGCGGTGAGCTGGCCGAGGGGCCCTTTGAGCGGCTGGACGTACTGCACAAGCCTGGTCTGCATGACGTGGTGCGAAAGCACAAGGTGACGCAGATCTATCACCTGGCGGCTATCCTCTCCGCTACCGGTGAGAAGAATCCCGAGTTTGCCTGGCGGGTCAATATGAAAGGCCTGCGCAATATCCTGGATGTAAGTGTGGAAGATGGTTTGCGCAAGGTGTTCTATCCGTCTACCATAGCAGTGTTTGGCCCCACTACGCCGCGCATCAATACCCCGCAGTACACTGTGATGGAGCCCAATACGATCTACGGTATCAGCAAGCAGGCCGGTGAGCGCTGGGGCGACTATTACTTTCAGAAAAAGGGTCTCGATATACGCAGTATCCGCTATCCGGGCCTGATCAGCTACAAGACCAAAGCGGGCGGCGGCACCACAGACTATGCGGTAGATATCTACTTTGAGGCAAAGGAGAAGAAACAGTACGAGTGCTTCCTAAAAGAAGATACCGTACTGCCCATGATGTATATGCCGGATGCTATACGCGGCACCATAGCGCTGATGGAGGCACCGGCAGATCAGATACGCATCCGCTCTTCTTACAATTTTGCCGGTATGAGCTTTGCCCCGCGTGACGTGGCGGCAGCGATCAGGCAGCACATCCCTGATTTTCAGGTCACATATCAGCCTGACTTTCGCCAGCAGATAGCGGAGTCATGGCCCGAGAGCATAGATGATAGCTACGCACGTCAGGACTGGGGGTGGCAGCCTGAGTATGACCTCGCGCGGATGACGGCAGATATGCTGGCGCACGTATAGCAGCC
>JAFDYP010000283.1 GCA_018267355.1 Bacteroidota bacterium | reverse complement strand
TGAAAAATTTCTACTGAGCACACTAAAAAATATTTTCTCGCGTTTTATAAATACATTGGAATCTTATGTATTATTGCCTTAGGTATTAAACAAAGACTATGATATTTCCGCCGGAGCTGATCAAGGGGACCTTCAAAACCATCGTGCTGAAGCTACTGGCCGACAATAAGAAGATGTACGGCTATGAGATCACACAGCGGGTCAAGGAGCTGACCCGGGAGCGTATCCAGATGACAGAGGGGACACTCTACCCTACCCTACACGCGCTGGAGAGCGAGGGCCTCGTGACCACAGAGACAGAATATATAGGCAAACGCGTGCGCAAGTACTACAGCCTGAGCCCGAGTGGCAAGGCAAAGAGCAAAGAGAAGGTGAAAGAGTTTGCAGAATTTGTAGCAACCATGCAGCTACTACTGGATACCAACCTAAAAGCCATATAAGAATGTACCGCCTCACAGACGAGCAGATAAACTATATACTCGATGACATCAGACGTGATGGCATCGGGCTGGAGGACCTGCAGTATAACCTCCTGGACCATATCTGCTGCATACTGGAGCGCAACCTCAAGGAGACGGATGACTTTGAGGTAGTCTACCGGCGCACGATCCGGCAGTTTTATGAGCGGGAGCTGTGCGAGATAGAGGAGCAGGCCATCCATTTATCAACCATCAAAAATCACTACACAATGAAAAAGATCATGCTGGCCAGCGGCGCCATATCTGCCGCGGCCTTTATCACCGGCTGTATTTTCAAAATTTTCCAGCTGCCCGGTACTATCATCTTCCTGTTTGCCGCTACAGCGCTCATGAGCCTGGTGTTTCTGCCGCTGATGGGTATCACCCGTGCATCAGAGCTGGGCACACGGGCAGAGAAAGTAGTACCGCTGACTGCGGCTCTGACCGGCAGCCTGTTCATCCTTTCCGTGCTGTTTGCTATAGAGCAATGGCAGGGGCGCACAGCTATGTGGCTGCTCACTGTAGGATCGGCACTGCTGCTACTGGCTCCGGCCTATCTCTATGCGGGCTGGCAGCGCCAGGACCGGCAGGCTACCGTATTGAATACCATTGTTTTAGTTGGCTTTGCCTCCGCCCTGTTCTTTATGATCAGGATACACTGACAGGCTATCTAAAATATCATTTGCACATCTGCCCTATTCTCTTATTTTTGCAGCGCCTTTCGGGGCGCTTTTTAACAAACACTTTAATATATCAATAATATGGCAGATGTAAAGCCGGACGAGATCTCTGCGATCCTCAGGGAGCAGCTCTCAAACTTCAAATCCGCTGCAGAACTCGAAGAAGTGGGCACTGTGCTCCAGGTAGGTGACGGTATCGCCCGTGTATATGGTCTGACCAATGCCCGCGCAGGTGAGCTCGTAGAGTTTACCGCCAGTGGTGTCAAGGCCATCGTACTGAACCTTGAGGAGGACAACGTGGGTGTGGTACTCATGGGACCATCTGACAAGATCAAGGAAGGTGATACAGTAAAGCGTACCAACGTGATCGCATCTATCAAGGTGGGCGAAGGCCTGCTGGGCCGTGTGGTAAACACACTCGGCGAGGCTATAGATGGCAAGGGCCCCATCACTGGTGAGCTGTATGATATGCCACTGGAGCGCAAGGCTCCGGGCGTACTCTATCGCCAGCCGGTAAATGAGCCGCTCCAGACAGGTATCAAGTCTATCGACGCGATGATCCCTATCGGCCGCGGCCAGCGCGAGCTGATCATCGGTGACCGCCAGATAGGCAAGACAGCTATCGCTATCGATACCATCATCAATCAGAAAGAATTCTTCGCTAAGGGTGAGCCAGTATTCTGTGTGTATGTAGCATGCGGCCAGAAGGCATCTACCGTAGCCCGCATCGTAAAGACGCTGGAAGAAAACGGCGCTATGGACTACACTGTAGTAGTAGTAGCCTCTGCAGCTGACCCGGCTCCGCTCCAGTTCTATGCACCATTTGCAGGCTGCGCTATCGGTGAGTTCTTCCGCGATACAGGCCGTCCGGCACTGATCGTATATGATGATCTCTCTAAGCAAGCCGTAGCATACCGTGAGGTATCCCTGCTGCTCCGTCGTCCACCGGGCCGTGAGGCATACCCTGGTGACGTATTCTACCTGCACAGCCGTCTGCTCGAGCGTGCGGCCAAGGTGAATGCAAACGACTCTATCGCAAAGGACATGAATGACCTCCCTGAGTCTCTCAAGGGCAAGGTGAAAGGTGGTGGATCTCTCACTGCCCTCCCTATCATCGAGACACAGGCTGGTGACGTATCTGCATACATCCCGACCAACGTGATCTCTATCACCGATGGTCAGATATTCCTTGAGTCCACACTCTTCAACTCCGGTATCCGTCCTGCTATCAACGTAGGTATCTCTGTAAGCCGCGTGGGTGGCAACGCTCAGATCAAGTCTATGAAGAAGGTGGCTGGTACCCTGAAGCTCGACCAGGCTCAATACCGCGAGCTGGAGGCCTTCTCTAAGTTCGGCTCTGACCTCGATGCTGCTACCAAGGCGGTACTCGACAAGGGTGCCCGCAACGTGGAGATACTGAAGCAGCCTCAGTTCACACCATTCTCTGTAGAAAAGCAAGTAGCGATCCTCTACGTAGGTACTAAGAACCTGGCGAAGAATGTACCGGTAAACAAAGTGCGTGAGTTTGAGAATCTCTTCCTCACGCAGCTGGAGAGCCGTATGCCTGAGACGCTGAAAGCGCTCGCTAAGCCACTGACTGACGAAGTAGAAAAGACACTGACCACTCTGGCCGGTGAGGTTTCCCTCCACTTCAGCAAGTAATCGCAGCACCAACCTCTATATACCAGAGCCCCTCCGCAAGAGGGGCTTTTTTTGTATGCTTGGCAGACATGACAAAATAGCTACCTTTACATCTAAACCACTACCATGAAATATATACTCCTCAGTGCCTGCAGTCTGCTCCTGCTGATCAGTAGCTGTAGTAAGAATCCCTCTCCGGCTCAGACACGCGTACGGGTCAATACCTTCACCGTAAACTGGTTTCGGGATAGTACGACACCAAACCCTACTGCCTTTATAGACCTATATAATGGCAAAGCGTATACTATGAGCCAGGCGGTGGCTAAGGCTGACAGTGTAGACCTCTTCTGCTATGACCATTCTGCACTGACAGTATCTGGCCAGGATATATCACTGATCAATATGGCATTCTTTGGTGCCGGCACCTATGACCCTCAGGCGGTGCAGCTCTTTCAGGATGTAGTCGGAGTATTGCCACTGTCCAACTATAATACGTCTACGATAGATGTGGTGGCTATCACACCTGCAGACTACACCAACATTACCTACAACGCTGATATCAGTAGCATCTTCTCCAGCAAGGCGCTGAACGGTGGCCAGACGGATATCAGCATCGCAGCGTCAGACCTCAATACTACTAAGTACTATCAGTTCAAATGCTCCAAGAATGGCAAGCGCGGCTTCCTGCATGTCATCTCTGCCAACTATCTGCCGGGAGGTACGATGACCATAGAGGAGAAGGTAGAAGAATAAAGACCGGTACAAATACTATATCGGGATTCTTTCACATGAGTAAAGGTGACCTCTCCCGATATGACTTTCATATCAGCGCTTTGTACCTTATATTGTATCAATGAAACGGAAGGGTCTTGTAATAAGCAGCAGAATGTTTGTGCTGCTGTGCACCTTATGGCTAGGGATGCTCTCCGCTCAGGCTATCACCACCACGGTAGCTACTACGACCT
>JAFDYP010000282.1 GCA_018267355.1 Bacteroidota bacterium | reverse complement strand
TTAGGCTTGAAAGTTCGGGATACGACTGGGCTACAGCGCAGGAAATACTAAATGAGACTATTTTTTGTCCTACTCAGCCTGACTTTGAAGATATGGTAGGAGAGGAGAGCAGCAGGGAATTTTGAGGAGCCTAGGCTTGTAGTGGGGTGGGTTTTGAAAAGCGTTTTCCTTTGCGGTATCTACCCTCCATACATGATGCATTATGCAAATGATGTCCCCTACGAATTTTTTTTATTTTTTTTAGATGAGCCTAGGGCTCCAAGATAGAATCAACTATCAATCTTGATCGCACATTACAATACGCTGGGCAAAATAATGCGGCATTGTAGATATAGTTGTATACTCTTTTTGTAGCGGGTGTTGTCACATAATACAAGCTGTTTTTGCAGGCATCTGTGGGCTAGTGCTTTACACACAACTGGCTGCAGGTGCGATATGTTGCTGGATTGAATTTTGCAATGGCCTTTCTCAATGTTAAATCAAATCAGCTACATGAAACAAGACCACTCTCACTCTGACCATGACTTTATTTATGACTACATCGTTTTCTGCCATCTGCGATGGGATTTTGTATTCCAGCGGCCGCAGCACATCGTGAGCCGCCTGGCTAAGAAGGGCAAAGTCCTCTTCGTAGAGGAGCCCATAGGCTCGCATCGCGCCATAGAGGACAGCACCATCCGCGTGGTCAATGACCACCTGCATGTGCTGCAGCCAGCGGTAGACCGCATAGACCAGATACCTGATGCGCTGCGTGCGCTCATGCCTGATATGAAGACCCGCGTAATATGGATGTACTCGCCGTCCTTTGTCCCGGTGCTGGATGCGCTGCGGGCAGAGCGTATCGTATATGACTGTATGGACGAGCTCACGCTATTCCGCGGAGCACCGGCTGAGCTCGTGGCCATGGAGCAGCAGCTGCTGGACAGGGCCGATGTGGTCTTTACCGGTGGCCCGCGCCTCTATGAGTCCAAGCGCGCCCTGCACTCCAATGTACACTGCTATCCGAGCTCTGTAGATAGCGCACACTTTGAGAAAGCGCTGAATGGTATCGCTGTGCCCGGTGAGCTGCTCATGCTCTCCAAGCCTGTGATAGGCTACTATGGCGTGCTGGACGAGCGCATAGACTTTGACCTCATAGCTGAGACGGCGCGCCTGATGCCGGAGGCAAACTTTGTAATGGTAGGGCCGCTGGCCAAGATCACCGAGGCCGACCTGCCCCGTGCTAAAAATATCCACTACCCGGGCATGAAGGACTACACCGAGCTGCCCAGCTACCTGAAGGGTTTTGATATCGCGATGATGCCCTTTGCCATGAATGATGCTACCAAATATATCAGCCCTACCAAGACGCTGGAGTATATGGCTGCGCGCAAGCCGATCATCTCTACGCCTGTATTTGACGTGGTGCGGTCCTACAGCCACTGTGTGCATATAGTGAATGATGCAAAGGAGTTTCAGCAGGAGATCGTGAGGATCATGTCAGAAGAAGACATGACAAAGAAGAACCGCAAGGCAGCATTCGAGGAAATTTTGAATAACACATCCTGGGATCGTACCGTAGAGGGGATGTCAAAAAATATAGCTTATGAAAAAATATGATATCGTAGTAGTAGGCGCCGGTATATCAGGCGCAGTGATCGCAGAGCGTTTCGCTAATGATGGCAAGACCGTATTGGTGATAGAAAAGCGGGACCACATAGCGGGCAATTGCTTTGACTATATAGACAAGAATGGCATCCTGGTGTCACAGTATGGTGCGCACCTCTTTCATACCAACTATGAGGACGTGTGGGAATATGTGAACCGCTTCTCCGACTGGTATCCGTGGGAGCACAAAGTGCTGGCCCAGGTAGATGGCACGCTGGTACCTATACCGGTCAATATCACGACGGTCAATGAACTCTTTGGCCTCAATATCCAGACCGAGCAGGAGATGGCGCAGTGGCTCAGTGAGCAGCGCCCGCCAGACTCCAATCCGACCAATGGCAAGGAGGCAGCTATCGCCAAGGTAGGTCCTGTGCTGTATGAGAAGATGTTTCGCCACTATACCAAGAAGCAGTGGGACAAATATCCCGAGGAGCTCGATGCCTCTGTGCTGGACCGCATTCCGGTCAGGGTCAATCATGATGATCGTTACTTCTCAGACAAATACCAGGCACTGCCCAAGGGTGGCTACACGCAGCTCTTTGCCAGCATACTGGACCATCCTAACATTACAGTGATGCTCAATACTGATTATTTCAGCATCAGGGGTAAGCTGAAGAGCTATGAGAAGCTTTTCTATACCGGTCCGATAGACCGCTTTTTCTCCGCAGAGGGAGACCTGCTGCCAAAACTGGAGTATAGGTCTATCAACTTTGTGCATGAGACGGTAGACACGGAGTACTTTCAGCCAAACTCGGTGGTGAACTATCCGGGACTGGAGGTGGACTATACGCGCATCATAGAGTACAAGCATTTTGGCGGTCAGAAATCAGAGAAGACCACTATCGTAAAGGAATATACCGTAGCAGATGGTGATCCTTACTATCCTGTGCCAAATGAGCGTAACAGGGTGGTGTATGAGCAGTACCGCCAGAAAGCGGAGCGGCTGATAGACGTGTACTTTGTAGGCCGCCTGGCAAACTATAAGTACTTCAACATGGACCAGGCATTTAAGAATGCGCTGGACCTGTATGAGGAGATCGGCGTAGCCAAGCGCAGTAAACAGAAAGCTGCCTGATATGAATCAATTTAGATCCTATCTGATGGGTGGGTATGAGTGTGCAGATCATATCAACCGCTCCGGCGTGCGTGTGAACCTTCTCTTTGAGACGGCGCATCACAGCCGGGTGGAGGAGGACTATACGCTGCTGGCAGAGACGCCTATCCGCACTGTGCGCGAGGGCATCTGCTGGAGCTATGTAGAGCCTGTACCAGGGCGGTATGACTTCACCGAGGTGGGCAGGCGCATAGCCGCCGCCAAGGCGTATGGCATCCAGCAGGTGTGGGATATCTGCCACTTCGGCTATCCTGATGGGCTCATTCCTACGCATCCATGTTTTGCAGCACGCTTTGCGGCAGTCTGTGAGGCTTTTGCAAGATACTATCGCAGCCAGACAGACGAGACCCTGATCGTAGTCCCGGTGAATGAGATCAGCTTCCTGGCCTGGCACTCCGGTGATGTGCGGGGTACCGTACCCTTTGCCATCAATAGCGGATTTGATATCAAATATCACCTCTGCAAGGCTGCCATAGCCGGTATCGGTGCACTAAAGGTGCTAGACCCATCCTGCCGTATCATGCTGGTAGAGCCACTCATCAGGATACATGCCGTGCATGAGCACCACACCGCAGACGTATGCCGCTACAATGAGGATCAGTACCAGGCTATGGATATCATAGCTGGCCGTATGTGCCCCGAGCTGGGAGGCCGGGAGGACTATCTGGACATACTGGGTTTCAACTATTACTACAATAATCAATGGCTGCATGCCGGTGAGACCGCCTACTGGCCGGAGGTGGCAGACTATCACTGTCCCTTGCATGAGCTGCTGCGGGAGGCGTATGAGCGCTATCACCGGCCTATCGTACTCTCGGAGACAGGGCACTTTGGCGATGGGCGTGCGGCATGGTATGACTATGTGGCCCATGAGTGCCGGCTGGCCGTGGGGCTGGGAGCGGAGCTGCTGGGTGTATGCCTCTATCCGCTCATAGGCCGCCCCGACTGGGACGACCTGAGCATCTATCATGATAGCGGCCTCTGGGAGACAGATGCGCACCTGGAGCGTATCGTACATGAGCCCCTGATGCAGGCCATCCGCTGCGATGGTTTTACAAACGAAATGCTGAAAGATGCTATCAGTGAAGAATCACAAAAAAACAGGCTTCTGGTATAGGGCTATAGCGCGGATACTGGCTGCCGGTGCGGTAGGTACATTGATCATGAGTATTCCGATGTATTACGGGCCGATATTTCATTTGCCCTTATGGCCGGTACCTCATTTATTGGCTGCTATGCTCGGTACACCAGTAGCCACAGGTTGGCTGATACATTTTGCCATAGGGTGGATATTTACAGCGCTTTATGTCTTTATACGCTCGCGGGGTATGCTACGCTCTCGTCCATGGCTGCTGATCACCTGTTACATCGTTTTTATCTATCTGGTAGCTGTAGGCAGC
>JAFDYP010000281.1 GCA_018267355.1 Bacteroidota bacterium | reverse complement strand
GCAGAAAGTAGCGTGTCATAGTCCAAATAGTAATGGTATGCCGGCAAAAGTATGAATTGCAGCGATTTTACCAATAGCTAATGATCTATCAGGGAGTAAAAACCCGGTACGGCCCGGCTTGGCCATTTACATTTACTGCTTACATTTACCATGCAAATACTCCCGGATGATATTGAGAAGGTTTAACGTACGTGTCTATGGCCTGCTGGTCAATGAGCACGACCAGATACTGGTGGCAGATGAGCTGATCAGGGGCAAATACACGACAAAGTTTCCCGGTGGCGGGCTGGAGCTGGGCGAGGGTCTGATAGATGGGCTGATACGCGAGTTTCAGGAGGAGTGCGGCGTGCAGGTGGTGGTAGAGGATCACTACTATACCACAGACTTCTTCGTCCCGTCAGACTTTGATGATGAGAGCCAGGTGATCTCGGTGTACTATCGCTGCTCCTGCCCTGCCTGGCCGCAGATCAGGACCTCTCAGAAGAAGTTTGACTTTGTGGTAAAGCCGGGGCTGGATGCCGAGGCTTTCCGCTGGGTACCTATGGCAGACCTGGACCTGGAGACAGATGTCAATCTGCCTATAGACCGCGTAGTAGTAGACAAGCTGATAGAAGGGCATCACAAGGTGGGCTTTAGGGTACCGAATCAATGACCTCACCCATCTGCTTTCGGCATCTTCCCTCTCCCAGAGAGGGAAGAACCACACGGGCACATTGGGACCTATTCTTAATATTATCATTGAAAAAGAGAACGTAGTTTTGTATTTGTATTAAAGCCCCGTTGGGGGTATGGGGGCAAGAGTCATGCAGAAAGAACAACTAAGCATATTCGACATTTTCAAGATAGGCGTAGGGCCATCCAGCTCGCACACTCTGGGGCCATGGCGCGCTGCGGAGCGATTTCTGCAGGAGGTAGGGGACGTAAACAGAATAACTAAGGTACATATAGATCTATATGGATCTCTGGCCAAGACTGGCAAAGGCCACGGCACAGACATAGCCGTGATGATGGGCCTGAGCGGTGCAGACCCTGTCACCTTTGATACGGCGATGCTCACGCCCACTATAGATGGCATTAAGCAACATAAAGTGATTAAACTGAAGGGCATCAGAGAGGTGCCCTTCGATTACAATACCGATCTTCTCTTTCTGAAACGCGAGAGCCTGCCCTTTCACCCCAATGCACTGCGTCTCACGGCTTATTTCAACGATGGCACGGAGCAGGCCGAGACTTATTACAGCATAGGAGGTGGCTTTGTGGTAAAAGATGGCGAAGACGGCAGCCGGAAATCTCAAGTGCGCGTGCGATATGATATCAGCGATGCCGACGAGCTGCTGCAAAACTGCATGGGTCGCGGCCTCAGCATATCTGAGCTGGTACTGGATAATGAGGTGGCCTGGCGCATGCCCGCAGATACGCGAGCGGGCATCATGCGCATATGGGAGACCATGCTGGACTGTATCTGGCGGGGCTGCCACGCTACAGGCATCCTGCCGGGCGGCCTGAATGTATCCCGCCGCGCGGCGCAGATGAATAAGAAGCTGCTCAAAGGCCGCACCTATGGCAATAAAGAAGAATGGATCGCAGCGATACAGACTACTGCTACTACCTTTCAGGATGTGCTGAACTGGGTAAGTTGTTTTGCCCTCGCTGTGAATGAAGAAAATGCAGCCTTCGGACGCGTGGTCACCGCACCTACCAATGGTGCTGCCGGGGTAGTGCCCGCTGTACTGATGTATCACATCGTCTTTGGCAAGGGGCCGGAGCAGGATATCATCCGGTTTATAGCTACGGCATCTGAGATCGGTGCCCTCTTCAAAAGGGGCGCTACTATATCAGCGGCTATGGGCGGCTGCCAGGCAGAGATAGGTGTCAGCTCGGCTATGGCTGCAGGTGCGCTCACGGAGTGCCTGGGCGGTGACGCCGGACAGGTGCTGCAGGCCGCAGAGATAGCTATGGAGCACCACCTGGGCATGACCTGCGACCCGATAGGCGGCCTGGTACAGATACCCTGCATAGAGCGCAATACGATGGGTGCCATCAAGGCGATCACAGCAGCGCAGCTGGCTCTGCAGAGCAATCCTGATGCGGCGAAGGTATCTCTGGATGCAGTGATCAAAACCATGTGGGAGACCGCGCTGGATATGAACTCCAAGTATAAGGAGACTGCTGACGGTGGCCTGGCAGAGACCGTACCGCTGAGCCTGCCGGAGTGCTGATACTTTTCCAGTGCAGTTTAGATAGTATCATCCATTCTGCATAGATTTGGGGAAATTTCAACCAATGAGAATTGTACTTGCACTACTTGTAGTTGCTTTTTCGCTGTCTGCCTCTGCCCAGTACTGTGGCACCTCATCATCTGCTTCATGTACTCCTGATAGTAGCCTGAGTAGTCCCGGCCTGACCGATTATCACAATTTCCCCTGTGCCTCTCAGGGGATAGCTTTCTCCGAAACCATGCAGCTGTACGTGCCGACTACGGTGACATACCTGGGATATACTGTGCCTGTAGATAGCATCAAGATCACCTCTATCACCAATCTGCCGTGCGGACTATGCTGGTCTGCCAATAAAGCCTCTCTGACCTACGGAGCCAATGAGCGAGGCTGTATCAATATATCCGGTACCACTACAGACTCTCTCGGCACGTACTCTTTGGTACTGACTGGCATAGCGTACACGGGCATGGGCACATTTCCCGGTTCTCTCAATACTTATTGGGGCAACTTTTATGTCTTTGTAAAAGAGCCGAACGCAGCATGCAATCATGCTGTGACCAGCCTAAAGACCTCCTGTAATGCGCCTACGCCCTGCACTATCATACCACAGGTGATACAAACATCTCCTGCCCCATGCACCATGACGAACACTATCGCACTCACCGTAGGCGCACCATACGCCTCGCAGACATGGACATGCGGCGTGTATACCAGTATCCGCTCCTCCTTTACCTGGTCATCAAACCTATCTCAGAACGTGACGCTCAGTGTGGTAGATTCTGCAGGCTGTACGGGTAGCATACCTCTGGTCATGAATTATCTGGGAGCTTTTCAGCCGCCCCAGATCTGCTACTTTACCAGTGATACTTCCTTACCGTCTGCCAATGTGATCGTAGCTTGTGAACGCAATGATATTTTTCAGACAGCCTCCTTCTATAGTGTATATGTATCTGACTCCGGCGATTTTAGTGCAGGCCACAATCTGGACTCTATACCGGTCTCCTCACAGGCTATCTTCAGAGATAGCTCTATACACCGCTACTATCTTCTCCAGGCATACCTCTGTGGCGAAATGGCTCCTGGCCTGGTCTACTCCGAGTACTCGCGGCTGACGGTAGACAGCACCAGTACGGGCTATCCCCAACTCACATGGCCACTGCAGCTACCCGTGGCATACTCCTCTGTTTATGTGATGGCACGTGAGCAGGGCGGCTCATGGCAGGTGATAGACAGCATATTTGGCATCAACGGTACGAATCTGCAGGTCACCTATGTGGATCACTACCCTACAGCTGCCCATATGGACTATATGCTGGGCTATAACCTCACTAACACCTGCGACCCCAGCCGTAGCGTGGGTAAAACTGTATTCACCAATGCTGCCAAAAGTGTAGTCAGGAGCGCACTGGTCACTAGCCGTCCCTCTGGTCCTACTGGTGTAAGCAACGTAGCAGCAGAGACATTTCTGGATCTGTATCCCAACCCCGTGACAGGTACGCTACACATCCATCTCAGTGGCACTCCTAGCCCTGCTATCATAGCCATGTATGACATGCTGGGCAATGTGGTATATAGCGCCGAAGTCCGCACTGAGCTGGTAGATGTAGATATGTCTGGCTACGCGCAGGGCATCTACATGGTCAAAGCCAGCCAACAGGGCAAAATCATCGCTATCAAAAAAGTAGTAAAGAATTAGTCTCAAAAAAGACTAATCTATGACATCCGTGTAGGAATTATGACCGGCATTTGATTTATTTTAGCCGCGAATTTTT
>JAFDYP010000280.1 GCA_018267355.1 Bacteroidota bacterium | reverse complement strand
CGCACCTGCACTTTGAGGTTCGTAGCGCCAACTCTGCGAGCGCATACAAAGATCCGTTCGCCGGTGGCTGCAATACACTGAACACTAGCTCATGGTGGGCCACTCAGAAGCCATATACAGAGCCGGCAGTACTCAAGGCTCAGATCGGCAACATGGATCCAGTACTCGCCTCCTGCCCCAACACTGAAACTCCAAACGAAAGTCCCTGCCTGCAGCCGGGCAGCGATGCGCGCATCTATGTCTTCCTGCGCGATGAGACACAAGGTATGGTGGTCAATATCAAGATCAAAGACTCGACAGGAAACGTCGTTCTGAGCTGGCCACTCACTTCTGCTCAGACGCAACTAGCCTCCATCTATGGCTGGCAGCAGCGTATGCCTACTCAGCAAGGCTCCTATACACTGGAGGCCAGCTACAACAATACGACCTCCGTCAGCTCCTTTGAGATCACTACAGCTCAGTGCCGTGTAGCCTCCAGCACTGGCATAGCAGAAGCAGATAATGCCAATGCGATCAACGTATATCCTAATCCCACATCAGGGCGGATCAATATCTCCTCTACCGGTTTGGCAGCGGGCACATATGATGTGACACTGCATGATATGCTGGGCCAGGAGGTAATGCAGAATGACATGATAGTGTCCGGCACTAGAGCGGAGCAAACTATATCTGTCTCAGGCCTCATGGACGGTATCTACCTTCTCTCCATCCAGGGGAACGGCACCACACTCACACGCAAGATCCAAAAAGCTACTTTCTAAGAAAGGCGATCCAGCTTTTGCCGGATAGACCTGCGGTCTGCCCGCGTCACTGCCAGTGAGAGCGCTTTATCCAGATATGATCTTGCCTTCGCGTGATCCTGATCGGCATATAGCTCACCCAGCAGCGTGTAGTAATATGGGTTAGTGGTCAATTGAAGTTTTTCCGCCTCAGTGATCGCTTCCTCTTTGCCTCTTGCTTTGGCCAGCGCAAAGGTCCTGTTTAACGCTGCTACTGGTGAGTATTGTATCTGCAAAAGGATATTGTAGAGCTGCAGTATGTTTTCCCATTTCTCCGGTGTATCCTCCTTGATGGTATGCCAGTAGGCTATACCTGCTTCTACATGGTATCTGGTGAGCCTTTCGCCACGTGAGGCCGCATTGATATAGCCGACACCGCGTGCTATGAGCTGCTGGTCCCACAGGCTCTCATCCTGATCTGCGTAGAGCACCATATCTCCCTCGCTATCCCTGCGTGCCGCAAACCGCGATGCATGAAAACACATCAATGCGAGCAGCGCATTCACCGCAGGGATATTGGTCTGCTCGCTCTCTGTGAGTAGTGATGCCAGCCGTATGGCCTCACGGCACAGGTCCTCCCGTATCATCTCATCATGGGTCTCAGAGTAGTAGCCTTCGTTGAATAGCAGGTAGAGCGTGGTCAGTACAGTATCGAGGCGCTGCTCTATCTCTGCAGCCGGCGGCAGGTCTATGACGATGTCTTCATCGCGCAGCTTTTCTTTAGCGCGGTGCAGCCGCTTATTGATGGTTTCCTTATTGCTCAGCAGTGCGTGGGCTATCTCATCTATGCCCAGCCCGCAGAGCACGCGCAGTGCGAGGCCGATCTGAGCCTCCTGCGGTATAGCCGGATGGCAGATAGCAAAGAGCATCCTGAGCTGGCTGTCTTTGATATTGCCGGGAGAGAGGTCGATGTCCTGAGCATTTACGGCTTCCTCACCGCGCCGCAGCTCCGGTGCTATCTTCTTCTGAAAGTTTGTATCCCGCGCCAGGTAGTTCTTTGCTTTATTAGCAGCTACGGTGTAGAGCCAGCCGGTAGGATTGTCAGGTATTCCCTTGTAGGGCCAGGTCTCCATAGCGGCCAGAAAAGTCTCCCCTGCTATGTCCTCTGCCACCTCTATATGCGCTATACCAAAGCGCCACGCCAGCACGGATGTGATCCGCCCAAACTCGGTACGAAACAAATGAGGTATAAGCGCAGACTGATCCATATATGAAAGGAGACAGCCCGGCCGGCTGTCCGCTGGTTTAGTTTACTACATACCTGCCTGCTCGCGTATCTCTACACTACCGCCCATGTTCAGTACCGGGCATCCGGCTGCCATTTGCAGCGCCTCGTCGTAGTCTGCAGCTTTCACCAGAGAGTAGCCACCGAGCACCTCCTTGATATCTGTGAAAGGTCCATTGGTCACTACATTGCCTGACCGCAAAACACGGCCGGTAGCCTCCAGCCTGCTGCCGCGGCTCACGAGCTGGCCCTTTGCGGCTATACCGCCTATCCAGTCCATCCATAGCTGCATGACCTGAGCGGCCTGCTCCTCGGTGCGGTTAGGCACAGTGGTTACGTCCATTCTGTATAGCAATAAGTATTCTTTCATTGTATTAGTGTTTGATAGTTTGATAAAATGATTTCCCGTTTTCAAAAGTCAATGCACGCCATCACGGCTGGCTACGCGGCGCACCTCCACAGTGTTGCCCTCGCCCTGTAGCACCGGGCTTCCTTTGGCAAACTCTACCGCCTCATCTATAGATGCTGCCCGCACGATCACATAGCCGCCTATCGTTTCCTTGATATCGCCAAATGGCCCATTGGTCACGACGCCCTGATGACCTACTACGCGCGCCTCATCAAAGGGGAGGCCATTACCCTGTACGAACTTATTCTGTGCGGCTATGCCACCTATCCAGTCCATGGTCTGCTTCATCCAGACCTGCATCTGCTCGGGGCTGGCTATCTTGCTGCCATCCTGATGCCGGAAGATCAAAATGTACTGCTCCATACTTGTTTGGTTTTAATGGTGAATGAATATCGAGTACATACCCATAACAAACAAGCCGGACAGGATTGGACAGATGAAAGAAAGAAAAGTGCTATCTCCGCTCCGCTATCATCTGCATGCCATTCTTGGGGCGCAGCGTGACGAGGGGCTCCTGCTCTACCTCAAAGCCCTCCTGTAGACGGAACCGGAACCGGCGGTAGAGCGTGATCAGGATGATCTGCATCTCCAGCATCGCAAAGTTAT
>JAFDYP010000027.1 GCA_018267355.1 Bacteroidota bacterium | reverse complement strand
CAGCCATAAATAAAAAAAGGCTCTCTTTCGAGAGCCAAACCCTATTTATGAAACCTTGATATGAAGACTATGTAGATGAGATATCAGAGAGAGTTTAAAAAAAAGGCTCCTTACGGGGAGCCAAACCCTATTTATGAAACCTTGATATGAAGACTACTTGATTTCACCGATGGTGAGCGCTACCGGAGGGAAGGTCTTGTTGGTACCATCCTTCGCTATTGTCCTGACGCGGTAGCTCACTGCGGTCTGTGCCGGTAGTGGGTAGCGGTCTGCGGAAACGATATAGTCGCCATCGATTTTCATTTTCGCCACATCCAGAGTTTTGCATGCAGAGTAGCCGGCTTTGACTTCTCCCATACGCTCTATGATGATCTGGTCGTATGTGTTCAAGAACGCTGATTGGATATAGAGAGTGACTTCTCCCGCTTTCCTTTCGATCTCAAAGTTAACTTCACGCTCTGTGCTTTTAAACTCGTGTTTTTCAGAGGCTGGTGTGGCGGCGTATATGTTTGTAGACAGTGCTGTAAATATCGCAGCTATGAAGGCGACGGTGTATATGCTCTTTTTCATTGTTATTGCTTTATATCTGATAATACGGCATAGCCAAAGGAAAGGTTACAGGGGTTTGCGAAAAATGTTTTTTAGGGCAGGCTTTGTATATAGTAGCAGGTCGCGACCTGTCCCTACGGTGCGGGTCTCGGCCGCTCCGGCGCTGCAGGGCCTCCAGACACCTATATCCTGCTATAGGCCAATATTGGGGCTTACTTCTTACTTCTTATCTCTTGTTTGTATCATGGCGGCTGCCGGGCTATCCGCTGATAGTCCTCACGGCTGCTGCTGCAGACAGTATATAGAGGTAGCGGCGCCGCTGCGGGCTATCCGCTACTATCCCTGCCGCGCTGGCCGGGCTGATATGGCAGTGCAGAGATGGTGCCCCGCACCATTGCATTAACTTATTTTTCCTGACCATTTAGGGGATTTCTATATTTTAGCAGCCACTCAAAAAATATTGAATGACCTCTTATAAGAAGATCAATAACATAGCCGGCTGGCTGGTTTTCCTGTTTGCAGCCGTAGTGTATACCATGACCCTTGAGTCCAGTGGCAGTTTTTGGGACTGCGGTGAGTTCGTTCCCTGCTGCTTCAAGCTCCAGGTGCCACACTCCCCGGGTGCCCCTTTCTTTGTGATCGTAGGCCGCATCTTTACCTTCCTGGCCATGGGAGATGTGACCAAGGTGGCCTTTATGGTCAACTTTATGTCAGGCATCAGTACGGCGCTTTCCATCATGTTCTGCTACTGGAGCGTCACGATGCTCGCCAGCAAGGTCTTCCTCAAGAATAAAGACACTGACTACACCACCACCAATATCATATCAGTAGTAGGTGCAGGTGTGATAGCCGCCGGCTGTGCCACCTTCCTCGACTCGCTGTGGTTCTCCGCTGTAGAGGGTGAAGTGTACGCACTGAGCCAGTTCTTTCTTAGCTTTATCGTCTGGGCTATCCTGAAGTGGGATGCCTCTGACGACAAGTATGCAGACCGCTGGCTGGTACTCATAGCCTATATGGTGGGCCTTTCTATCGGTGTGCACCTGCTCAGCCTCCTGGCACTGCCATTCATAGCTGTAGTATATTATTATAAGAGGTCGGAGAAGCAAAATTTCCTTGGCTTTGTGCTGGCATCCGCTGTGGGTTTTGTGATCCTCGGCTTTGCTATGAAGTTTGTGATCTCCTACACCCAGACCTTCCTCGCCAAGTTTGACCAACTGTTTGTCAACTCATTTGGCCTGCCATTCTGGTCAGGTGCAGCCTTCTTCATAGTGCTGCTGGCAGTAGTGCTGATCGGCGGCCTGTATGTCACACAGTATGTGCGCCCATCGCGCCTGGGCAATATAGCCGTGCTATGCGCCGCCTTTATGTACATAGGCTATATGAGCTATGCGCTCATACCTATCCGCGCCAGTGTCAATACGCCCATAGACATGGGCCGCCCTACAGATCCTTTTGCTATCAAGTCATACGTAGACCGTGAGCAGTACGGAGACCGCCCGCTGGTATGGGGGCCCGACTACACTGCCGGTGGCATGGACATAGAGAAAGTAGACACCACAGGCTACAAGTACTACCGCCAGGGCAAGGTCTACCAGTATGGTGGCCCTAAGCTGGACTACCGCTTCCGCGCGGATGCTTGTATGTTCTTCCCGCGCCTCGGCTTCTGGCAGGAGGAGCAGAAGAAGCAGGGCTACCGTGTCTGGCTCAATCCGGGCAGCAAACTCATAGACCGCAAGACCGATCAGGTGGTGCAGGTGTTTGATCCGGGCCAGCAGGACCAGGCAGAGCGTGCACTGAAGCAGCAGAATATGACTGAGCCGGGCCGCTATATGCTGAAAGACCAGATAGATGAAGGCGACAACTTCAATTTCTTCTTCAAGTACCAGCTGGGGTATATGTATATGCGCTACTTCATGTGGAACTTTGCAGGCCGCCAGGACGATATACAGGGTACCTATGCCAATGACAATGGCCGCTGGATATGCGGTATCCCTTTCATAGATAATATGGGTGGGGCGTTTTTCACACCGCAGTATCCGCAGGACCACCTTTCTAAATCCATAGCAGACAATAAGGGCCGCAATAAGTTTTACATGCTGCCATTCATCCTCGGTCTCATAGGCCTGGTGTACACGCTGTACCGGAATGAGAAGATCTTCCTCGTCATCCTGGTACTCTTTGCAGTGACAGGTGTCTTCCAGATCGTCTATCAGAATGAGCCTCCTATAGAGCCGCGTGAGCGTGACTATGCGCTGGCGGGTTCCTTCTGGACCTACTGCTTCTGGATCGGATTTGGTGTGCTGGCCATCATAGACCTCCTGCGTACCAAGCTGAAAGCATCCAATATAGGTGTAGTAGCCGGGGTACTGGTGATCTGTGCCTCTGCCCCATACCTCATGGGGTCTCAGGGCTGGGATGACCATACCCGCCATGACCGCTATACAGCACGTGACTTTGCTACTGACTACCTGCAGTCCTGCGCGCCCAATGCGCTTCTATTCACTCAGGGAGACAATGATACCTATCCGCTCTGGTATGCACAGGAGGTAGAGGGCATACGCCGCGATGTGCGCGTGATCAATCTCAGCCTCATAGGTGTAGACTGGTATATAGAGCAGCTCAAGTATAAGTGGAATGACGCCCCTCCGGTCAAGATATCCTTTACAGATGACCAGATCATTGGGTCAAACCGCGATGTGACACGCTACAGCGGTGCCGCCGGTATACCTGAGAGCGCCTACGTAGAGCTGAAGAAAGTAATGCAGTTCATAGCCAGCGAAGATCCGCAGAAGAAGACCCTCTCACCTCAGAGCGGCGAGATGGAGAACTACCTGCCGGCAAAGAATGTATTCATAGACATAGACACGGATAAGGTGAAGACCATGAACTGGGTAGCACAGTCTGACCTGGGCAAGGTGGTGCCAAGGATGCAATGGAGCATAGGCGGTACCCTGCTGAAGAATGACCTCCTGACCCTGGATATGGTGGCCAATAATATCATGGACAGGCCGATCTACTTTGCCGTATCGGTAGCTCCGGATGCCTATGTGGGTCTGGATAAGTACTTCCAACTGGAGGGTATGGCCTACCGTATCGTGCCGATAGAGAGCCCGGGCCGTGCACAGCAGGCACCTGTACGTGCAGACGTGACCTATGACAATATGATGAATAAGTTCCGCTTCGGTGGTATCAAGGAGAATAAGAATATCTACCTGGATGAGAATATCCTCCGTATGACCATGAATCTCCGTGGCAACTATGCACGCCTGGCGCAGACTCTGCTCGATGAGGGCGACAAGGATAAGGCTGCCAAGTGTATAGACAAGGCGATAGATGAGATGCCTAAGGACCGCGTACCGTACAATATCTTCGTAGCGCTCTATCCTGATATCTACTATCAGGCGGGCCAGCCTGACAAGGCTAAGAAGCTGTCAGATGATATCTGGGCTACCGCCAAAGACGAACTGAAGTACTACCACTATGTATTTACCACGCTGGAGGATCGTGCCCGCACAAATGACAAAGCGTACTATGACCAGCTACAGCAGGGCCAGTTCATACAAAACAGGTCTGTGCAGGAGTATCTCTACATCATGCAGGAGCTGACTCAGGCTGCCAGAAAGTATGAGAAGCCCGAGGTAGCAGACAAGATGGAAAAGGAGTTTAAAGAGACACAGTTCAGCTTTGTGCCAGCTATGAAGAATCAACCCGGCGGCCCTCCGGTACAGTAATTATCTCTCTAATTATATGCAAAGGCCGCTCAGAT
>JAFDYP010000279.1 GCA_018267355.1 Bacteroidota bacterium | reverse complement strand
CCGCCATTATATACATCTTTCAGAAAAAAGCCCTGCGGTGCGAGCCAATGAGTGATGAGTACGGGAAGTATGGAGAAGAATCTAAGCGCATCCAGCTGCTCAAATTTTTGTGTTCTATGCCTTTGTCTGTTCGTCATAGTTGTCATATTGGTATTAGGCTTGCTCCCGATAGATGATCTTGCAGTCTATCCACTCATTGTCCATCAGTACTTCATACTTTTTGTAAAAGCTGATAGCCGGTTCATTCCAATGGAGTACCTGCCACTTTACCAGATTGGCCCCGCGCTCTTTGGCATCTGCCAGGAAGGCATCCAGCAGTTGCTTGCCGATACCATGGCCCCGTACTTTCTCTTTTACATAGAGATCATCCAGAAACATGTATTTACCCTTCCACGTAGAGTAGGCCCAGTGGTAGACAGCCATCCCTACTATCTCGCGGTCTGCTGCCTCCGCCACAAACGCAAAAAAGTACGGGTGCTCGCCAAAGCCCTCCTCCAGTATCTCTGCTTCGGTGTTCCAGACCGCTTCTGGTGCTTTTTCAAAGAGCGCTAGCTCACGGATCAGGCCGAGGATATGTGGGGCGTCAGATGGTCGTGCTTTACGGAGGGTAGTCATCTTGTAGATTTTTAAAAGGGATAGCAATAATACCAACTAATTATTGCTTCTATAGCGAGTATTGTATCACGCTCTGTAGTGGCAGGTCGCGACCTGCCATTACCAGTAAGCGGACAAACAAAAAGCCCCTAACTGGAGGGGCTTAAATATTGCATTAAGAAAGGGGTTACGCTACTTTCAGTCTGTTGATATTTGTTTTATTGATCTTATCTTCAGCGTACTCAAGCGTGATCTCAAATTCTTTCTCACCCTTGATAGACGGCATCTCAAACATGGCATCGGTCATGATAGCCTCGCAGATAGAGCGCAGGCCACGCGCACCGAGCTGAAACTCGAGCGCCTTCGACACGATATAGTCCATAGCCTCCTCACTGAAGGTCAACTCTATACCCTCTGATTTGAAGATCTTCTTATACTGTTTCACCAGTGCGTTCTTAGGCTCCACGAGGATCGAGCGCAGCGTCTCCTTATCCAGTGGGTCGAGATGCACCAGCACCGGCAGACGGCCTATCAGCTCAGGTATCAGGCCAAAAGTACGCAGGTCAGACGGGCTGATATACTTGAGGTAGTTTTCATTATCCACCTTATCCTTATCCTTACCTTTCTTGAATCCGATCTTGGCCTGATTCAGACGCTGGGCTATCACCTTGTCTATACCCTCAAAGGCACCACCACAGATGAATAGGATGTTTGATGTATCCACCTTTACCATCTTCGCCTCAGGGTGCTTGCGGCCGCCTTGCGGTGGCACGAGTACCTCAGTACCTTCCAGCAGTTTTAGCATGGCCTGCTGTACACCCTCGCCTGATACGTCACGCGTGATAGATGGATTGTCGCTCTTGCGGCTGATCTTATCTATCTCGTCTATGTAGATAATGCCGTGCTCGGCAGCCTTTACGTCATAGTTGCACACCTGCAGCAGGCGCGAGAGGATGCTCTCTACGTCCTCACCTACATAGCCCGCCTCAGTGAATACTGTAGCATCTACGATGGCAAACGGCACATTCAGGAACTTAGCAATGGTACGCGCCAGCAGTGTTTTACCGGTGCCGGTCTGACCCGCCATGATGATGTTAGACTTCTCTATCTCTACATCGTCATCCTTGCGCTGGTTGAGCCTCTTGTAGTGATTGTATACAGCTACTGAGAGGTATTTCTTGGCCTCATCCTGACCTATCACATACTGATCGAGAAAGGCCGCGATATCTTTAGGCTTCACACCATTAGGCAGGGAGTACTGGAACTTCTTCGCCTTCTGGAAGAGCTCCTCGTCTATGATCTGCTGCGCCTGTGCCACGCACTGATCGCATATCTGACCCTCTATACCGGAGATCAGGATCTGTGTCTCACGCTTTTTCCTCCCACAGAAAGAGCACGATTGTTCGGCTTCTTTTTTCATATTATACTACAAATATACGGAAATACCCCCTGATATGTTGGATAAACAGCTCAAGGGGTACCATCTAAACCTTGTAAAAGGCTGATTTAGTCTTTTTTATTATTGCGGATGAGCACCTCATCTATCATGCCATATTCCTTGGCCTCCTGCGCGCGCATCCAGTAGTCACGGTCGCTGTCGCGCTGCACTTTCTCCAGTGGCTGGCCGGAGTGCTCAGAGATGATATCGTAGAGCTCCTCCTTGATCTTCTTCATCTCGTTCACAGAGATAAGGATGTCTGCGGTCTTGCCGCCTATGCCCCCTAGTGGCTGGTGTATCATCACACGGGCGTGTTTCAGCGCAGTGCGTTTGCCCTTCTCACCTGCACAGAGCAGTACCGCTGCCATAGAGGCTGCCATACCGGTGCAGATGGTGGCTACGTCCATATTGACATACTGCATGGTGTCATAGATACCCAGGCCGGAGTATACCTCACCACCCGGGGAGTGGATGTAGATCTGCACATCAGAGCGCGCATCAGAGCTCTCCAGGAATAGGAGCTGCGCCTGTATAATACTCGCGATATAGTCATTTACCTCCGTGCCCAGGAAGATAATACGGTCCATCATCAGGCGGCTGAATACGTCTACCTCACGGAAAGGCATCTGGCGCTCCTCTATCACGGTACGGGTCAGGTTCTGGATACCGCTCTGGGCAGTAGCGTTCATATATTTCTCGAGGTGCATGCTGCTCATACCATGATGCTTCACCGCGTAGTTCTTAAAGTCTTGTGCTTCCTTCAAATTCATAACCTATGTATCTCGATTTTTGTCAAAGTTTGATAAATATATCCAATAAATCCAACCTGCTGTCTCCACATGGCCACACTGGCAGTGCCGGAATGTATAGATGGACGGACTGGACCGGTTTTTATTGTCTGGAAAAGACTGTGCCAAGGGACTCTGCCTGACAGAATGGCGGTGGGCACAACATTTGCAATATGCGGCTGGAAGAAAACGTCTTATACAGAAATCTCTTACCTTTAAACCAACTAAAAGGCAAACATGGAAAACAACAATAACATCAACGATCTCCTGAACGATGGTAAGAAGCACCTCTCTAACCTGCAGGCAGAGCTGGAGAAACTGGCTAATACAGCAGGTAAGATAGCCGATATTAAAGCCAATGAATTTTCGGAAAAAGCAGAGGTACTCATCAACGAGACTCGCGCCCAGGTAGAAGCTAAGACCAAAGAAGTACGAGAGTCAGAAGATTTCAAAAACCTGGAGGCTGAAGGTAAGAAGACACTCGAGGATATAGAGGGAACTCTCAACAATATATCTGCACAGCTCAATGATAAATTGAAAAACCTCTTCGGGTCAAAATAAGACACGAGGCAATAGATATGAGATAATGGAAACAGCCGCTCTATGAGCGGCTGTT
>JAFDYP010000278.1 GCA_018267355.1 Bacteroidota bacterium | reverse complement strand
AGCAGTAGTTGTCCGATCCGAGGAATGGGCAGGGGCTCTTCTGCACCACATAGTCGCCGTCCTCATCCAGGCGCAGGTAGCGCTCTATCAGCTGAGATTCTTTGATGCGGAGGTATTTGGCTATGCGGGATATATCCGGCGTCTTAAAGCGGGGGGAGATATTCTTGCAGCAGCCGGCACAGGTCAGGCAGTCTATCTTTGAGAATGCCTCCTCGTGCAGCTCCGGCAGCTCCTTTTCTATGCCGCGCTTTTTGGCCGCGCGCTTGAGGTACTCGCGGTTCTCCTTGCGCTTGTCGGTCGCTTTTTTCTTCCAATTATCCAGGAGGTCTGCCAAATGCTTGATTTAAAGGATGCTGAATTGCCGCCATGAAAATAGACAAAAGCGGACGATATACACCGTTAGCCATAGATTTCAACATTGCTGCGGGATTGTGCTTTGAAAAAACTATTTTTGCATTCCGATAATCAAAATCGGCAATGAGCAAAAGCTTCACGCAGGCACCCGCCCTCCTCGTACTGGCAGACGGTACAGTTTTCAAAGGAAAATCACTTGGCAAGATCGGCACCACCACCGGCGAATTATGCTTCAATACGGGCATGACTGGCTATCAGGAGGTATTTACCGATCCCAGCTATTATGGCCAGGTACTGATCATGACCAGCGACCATATAGGCAACTATGGCGTGAAGCAGGATGAGGTAGAATCAAAGTCTATCAAGATAGCCGGTATGATCTGTAAGAAGTACGCAGGCAATAACTTCTCGCGGCTGAGTGGCAGCCAGTCCCTACAGGACTACTTTGAGATCAATAACCTGGTAGGCATCAGCGATATCGATACCCGCGCGCTCACCGTGCATGTGCGCCAGGCCGGCGCTATGAACTGCATCATCAGTTCTGAGACAGCAGATGTAGAGGCGCTGAAAAAGCAACTGGCAGCCGTACCTGATATGAATGGCCTGGACCTTGCTGAGAAAGTATCTACCAAAGAATCCTACTACTACGGCGATCCGAGCGCAAAGCTGAAAGTAGCCGTACTCGACTGCGGCATCAAGGAGAATATCCTGAAGTGCCTGACAGACCGTGGCCTCTATGCCAAGGTCTTCAACTGCCGCACCTCCTTTGCAGAGATGGAAAAGTGGGCGCCAGATGGCTACTTTATCTCCAATGGCCCCGGAGATCCGGCACCGATGGACTATGCTATCAAGACAGTGCAGGACGTGATAGCAGCAGACAAGCCGCTCTTTGGTATCTGCCTCGGCCACCAGCTGCTCGCCCTGGCAGAGGGTGTCAATACGTACAAGATGCACCATGGCCACCGCGGCCTAAACCATCCGGTCAAGAATCTCGTGACTGGCCGCTCAGAGATCACGTCACAGAATCACGGCTTTGAGGTCAGCGCTGCTGATATCAAGAAGAGCCCACGTGTAGAGATCACGCACGTCAACCTGAATGATGAGACCATAGAGGGCATCCGTGTGAAAGGCAAGAAAGCATTCTCTGTACAATACCACCCTGAGTCCAGTCCGGGTCCGCATGACTCACGCTATCTGTTTGATGAGTTTATCGCGATGATGAATTGATAGCCGATTTCCTTAGATTTGAGGTAAACGAGCTTTTATGATCCACAAAACATTGGTTCCGGATAGCAAAACAGTGACGGTCTCACTCAAGGTTCCAGCGAAATATGTTGGAAAGAAAATTGAGATAGTTGCTTTTGCCAAAAATGAAGTGCAGGATAGTAAAAACCTATCACCAGCGCTGCCCGGCGATCCTATGAGTATCAGACAATTCAAAGAGTGGGTGAAGCAAAGTGAATCAAGTAATTCCGTTTCTCTGGATGAAGCTAAGAACCGATGGGAAAGCCAAAGAAGGAAACTCCGCCAACTTACGAAGTAAGGCTCTCTGAGCAAGCCATAAGAAATATTGACGAGATAGCAGGGTATATAGCTTTCGTCAATCATCAACCAATTAATGCAGAGAAAGTAGTTGACCGGATCTTTGAAGTAATCAACCGCATAGAGCAAAATCCTTATGCTTTTAAAGAGTGTTCATTGCTGGCAACAAAAGCGAAAATGTATCGTCAAGCCGTTTGTTATAAATGGCTCATTATTTACCGAGTAATTAAAAGCAAGGTACTTGTCCTTGGAGTAGTTCATGGATCACGAAGGCCCTCAGAAATCAGAGCGCTCAAAAAATCTAATTAAGATTAAGCTCCAAACTTCTCCTTCAGCAATTTCTGCATTGCCTGCATCTCATCGCGCAGCTTGGCGGCGGTGAGGAAGTCGGTGTCCTTCGCCGCCTGCAGCATTTGCTTACGTGCATCATCTATCGCCTTGTGCAGCTGCTCGGCAGTCATCTGAGCTACTACTGGCTCCGCTACCATGCTGTACTCACCCTCCTGCTCTATGTATGGCTGCGGCTCAGGCTTGCGTATCTCAAGCACAGAGGTCTGCTTCATGATCTCCTCTTTCGTCTTGAAGACTGTGGTCGGAGTGATGTCATTCTCCGCATTGTATTTCATCTGCTTCTCACGGCGGCGGCTGGTCTCGTCTATGGTCTGCTGCATAGAGTCGGTGATCTTATCCGCATACATGATCACGAGGCCGTTAGAGTTTCGCGCCGCGCGGCCGGCAGTCTGTATCAGGGAGCGCTTGTTACGCAGGAAGCCTTCTTTGTCGGCATCCAGTATAGCCACCAGAGATACTTCCGGCAGGTCCAGTCCCTCACGAAGGAGATTGACACCTATCAGTACGTCAAATTTGCCCAGACGCAGGTCGCGTATGATCTCTATACGATCCAGCGTGGTGACCTCAGAGTGAATATAGCGGCACTTGACATGCAGGCGGGAGAGGTATTTGTCCAGCTCCTCTGCCATGCGCTTGGTCAGGGTGGTCACCAGCACGCGCTCTTGTTTCTTCACGCGCTCGTCTATCTCGTCCATCAGGTCGTCTATCTGATTCAGGCTCGGGCGCACCTCTATAGGTGGGTCCAGCAGGCCTGTAGGGCGCACGATCTGCTCTACTACCACGCCCTGCACTTTCTCCAGCTCATACTCGCCCGGTGTCGCACTCACAAAGATCGCCTGCGGCACCAGCGACTCAAACTCCTGGAAGTTCAGCGGCCTGTTATCCATAGCAGATGGTAGGCGGAAGCCATAGTCCACGAGGTTGATCTTGCGTGCGCGGTCACCACCATACATACCGCCTATCTGGGGGATGGTCTGGTGGCTCTCATCTATCACGAGAAGGAAATCCTCAGGGAAATAATCCAGCAAGCAGAAAGGTCGCGTGCCCGGCGCCCTGCGGTCAAAGAAGCGGGAGTAGTTCTCTATACCGGAGCAGTAGCCCAGCTCCCGCATCATCTCTACATCAAATTCTACGCGCTCTTTCAGTCGCGCAGCTTCGATGTGTTTGCCGATGCTGCGGAAGTATTCGAGCTGCGCATTCAGTTCTAGAAGTATGCGGTCTATGGCGTGCTTCACTAGTTCTTTAGAGGTCACATACATATTGGCCGGGAAGATGGCGACGCTGCCATGTGTCTGGAGTGTACGACCTGATGATGGTTCAAAAGATTGTATCTCTTCTATCTCATCACCAAAGAATGACACGCGGTATGCATAGTCGAGATAAGGAAGCACGATCTCTACTGTATCACCTTTCACGCGGAAAGTACCACGTGCCAGCTCCGCATCGGAGCGTGAGTAGAGGCACTCTACCAACTGATAGAGAAATGCATTGCGGCTCAGATTCTGTCCGGTATGAATGCGGGTGATGCTATCGTGGTATTGTTCGGGATTACCCAGGCCGTAGATGCAGGAGACAGATGCCACTACTATCACATCGCGGCGGCCCGATGCCAGCGCAGAGGTAGTAGAGAGGCGCAGCTTTTCTATCTCCGCATTGATGGAGAGATCCTTCTCGATAAAGGTGTCAGTGCTGACGATATATGCCTCCGGCTGATAGTAGTCATAGTAAGAGACAAAGTACTCTACCGCATTGTCCGGAAAGAACTGTTTGAACTCTCCGTAGAGCTGGGACACCAGCGTCTTATTATGCGTCAGAATCAGCGTCGGCTTCTTGACCTCCTGTATCACATTGGCTACGGTAAATGTCTTGCCCGAGCCGGTCACGCCGAGCAGCACCTGATGCTTGTCGTCACGCTTTACGCCCTCCACCAGTTGTCGGATAGCCTCTGGTTGGTCGCCGGTAGGTATATACTTGGATGTGATATTAAATTCCATGGGAGCCTGCAAAGATAAAGAATGAATCCCTATCAGACGGATAGGTCTGCGGTTACTTATCCTCAAAGGAAAAAATAACTCCGCGGTCGGGAAATTGTTGTCTCCTGAGATAACACCGTAGATGTCACCTGCTATACTGCGAGTAAGCATATACAGCGCCTGAAACGTAAAATTTCCGCGATGAAAGCCCGTCTTAAAAGATAACCAAAACACCAATTCCCTCCACGGCCATGGCTGCGGTGCGCTATTTGTTTACCAACCCGATAAACAGCTATGGGAAAGAAAAAAATACTCTTCATAGTCGGCTCTGCCAATCAGACCAGCCAGATGCACCAGATATCGGAGTATCTGAAGGATGACTACGACTGCTGGTTTAGCCAGTTCATGCCTGATACCTGGTACGAGCGCTGGGCGCTGCGCAAGGGATGGATTGACTTCACCATACTAGGCGGCCAATTCAAAAGAAATGCGGATGCTTACCTCACGAAGCACGGCCTGCAAAGCGACTACCTGGCAGAAAAGAATGAATACGATATGGTCGTCTTTTGCACCGACCTGATCGTGCCTCGCCGGCTGCGCCATGCCAAGATGGTCTGGGTGCAGGAGGGTATGGTAGACCGGGTGACCTGGTGGTCTAAGTTTGTACTTTGGTCACGGGTCATACCCAGGTATTTTGCCATGGGGACATCCCTGAATGGCAGCTCGGATATCTGTGATATTTACTGTGTGGCATCTGAAGGATACAAAGACTTTTACAGTAACATGGGAACCGACCGGCGCAAGATAGCGGTCACAGGGATTCCCAATTTTGACAACATCGCGGCACTAAAGCAGAATGATTTTCCGGAACATGATTATGTGATGGTGGCGACCTCAGACATACGCGAGTGCAAGGGAGAAGATGACCGTATTGCCTTCCTAAAGAATTGTATGGAAATAGCCGCTGGCCGGCCTATCATCTTCAAACTGCATCCTAATGAAGAGGTAGAACGCGCAAAATCGGAGATCATGCAGGTGGCTGGTCCTGAGGCAGAGATATACACCACCGGCAATGCCGAGCACATGGTAGCCAACTGTCAGGAGCTGATCACGCAATACTCTACGCTGGTATATGTCGGTATCGGCTTAGGGAAAAAGGTCCATTCCTACTTTGACCTGACAGAGCTGTACAGGCTGATGCCCGATCAAAACGGCGGGATCTCCGCGAGAAATATCGCCGCGATCTGCAAGGGCTATATGGAGTTTGAAGGTTGCGGCAAGGAATATCTCACTCAGCGCAAGACGCCAAGGGCTGATGTGATGCCTGAGTTTACACCACTGATACCTCCCGTGCCGATAGCAGTCTCTGAGGAAAGGCCGGAGGTGATCCTGGAGTGGGCGACACCCTAAATCAGTTGAGAAATCCGGAGACATCTTTTATCCAGTCCGCCTGATATTGTTTGAAATAGTCCTCATGCCGCGCCATAGGAAAAGTCACCAACCTCTTAGATCCTTTGAGATGAGCATATATCAGGTCTGTTTCCTCCTTGCTTACTTTGTCGTCCTGGCCGCCTGCCATGAGTAGTGTCGGGCAATTTACACTTGAAGCGTAATCCTGCGGATTGTGACTGAATGGCCAGAAACCGCACTCTACACCACCCCAAAACATCAACAGCCCTGCCATCGGAAAAGAAGGGACATGCATCTCTCTGAATCGGGCGCAAGTGGTCTTATACATCGAGCCGAACGGACACTCTATAATGATCCCAGCCGGCTCCAAATGGTAATCGTAAATACTCTTGAGCACGGCTGCCGAGCCCATAGAATTGCCAAATAAGTAGATCGGCCTCCTATCACGAGCGGCTACATAATCGTAGCAGTCCTTTACATTCTGAGCCTCCTTGTAGCCTATCGTAGTCTCATTGCCCTCCGATCCACCTGACCCCATGAAATCCACCAGCAGGACGTCATATCCCATATGCAGAAATGCATCAGAGCGGTTGAGCAGTCCGGATTTATCTGAGCTATATCCGTGAAATAGTAGTACTGTACCGCGAGAACTATCGGTGTGAATATACCAGCATTGCAGCTTTACATTGCTCTGAATGTAGGCTGTCTCATATGGCTGCTCCGGCGTGGCGGTATTGACCGGGCGCGGGTGATTGATACCGAAGACGACGGTTTGGAGCTTTTCTGCGAAAGAGAGCTTTCGGGCATCCTTTGTCTTCACACCACTATGAGAGAAGTGAGTAAACTTATAAGCGTGTGCCGCGGCAAGTGCATTGAGCAGGATAAAGCCTGTCAGTAGAATCAGTAAGACTTTACTGCGCAGGGTGCGTTTCGTTTTCATGTCCTGGTTTAATAGTTACTTCCACTCCTCTACTGTATAGCCTTTCCTTCGCAGTAGCTCTATCACACCACCCTCGCCGGGTAGGTGCAGGGCACCGATAGCGATAAAAGTCGGCTGTTTTTTTACAAACTCTGCTATACGGTCTGCCATGCGGATATTGCGGTCTGTGACCAGCGCCTTATAGAATTTGTCAGGCATCTTTGCGTCATCACTCATAGACAGCAGGCTGTCCAGGTCTTGATCGATATAGTATTTCAGCAGATCTTTATCGGTGGCGCCTTCCGGATGGCGCATCTGCTCTATCGCATCTTTCAACTGGTCTGCCTGCTCCTGATAGCTGAGAGTATGGAGGGCAGCTATCTGCTCATCTACTGTCTCGATGCCTATCTGCTTTTTCTTTTGGCTTTTAGCTTTCCGGTAAAAGTAAAGGTCCATCTCTTCAGACATATTGGCCGTATCACTAGTGGCCATGCCCATACTACCCTCCTCCAGCAAGGCAGTGACGAGCACCGGTTCTACTTTATCAAATAGTGCAAGGCTAAATCCTGTGGAGGCTTTGACCACTGAGTCTGCAAACCTAAAATCAGAATCAGGTAGCATCTGGCTGATGCGGCTGCCATCCTTCATGATGAGCGAGAGAGCCACGGCGGGATTGAGCATCTTGTCAGGGTCCAGCTCCATGGCGTAGGCCTTGCTCGCATCAAATGCCTTTATGACCTTCTCTCCGAAATTAAAAACCCTTTTGTCTGATACGTGCATCGTGCCGTATAGATAGGAAGGCTGCTTCAGGCCGCTACCCGTGATGCGCCAGCACAGGGCGTGGTACTGTGCTGATACACTAAAAGACACAATCAACGCCGCGATGAGGCAAAACACAGATTGGGACGAGCGGGGGGATATCCGTACTTTTGGAGGTAAGGCCATAAACCGAAAATAGAAATAAGTGCTATCAATAGACAATAAAATAGTCAGCGAGGATATACTGGAGGAGCACTTCGTGTGCGACCTCAACGCCTGCAAGGGCGCCTGCTGCGTGGAGGGTGATACCGGCGCACCGCTGGATCAAAATGAACTGCAGGTACTCGAGGATATATATGAAGCAGTAAAGCCCTATCTGACAGCAGAGGGGATAGAGGTGCTGGAAAAGAAAAAATACATATGGGAAGCGGAAGATGAGAAATGGAAGACGCCGCTGATCAAAGATGGCCCCTGTGCCTATGTGAACTATGACAACGGCATAGCAGTCTGTGGCATAGAGAAGGCATACCTGGCGGGTAAGGTGGACTTTAAAAAGCCTGTATCCTGCCACCTCTATCCTATCCGTATCACCGAATATAAGTCATTTGAGGCGGTCAACTATGAGCGCTGGAGTATCTGCAAGGCAGCCTGCAAGAACGGCAATAAACTAAAAGTGCCGGTTTTCCGTTTTGTGAAAGATGCGCTGCTCCGCAAATACGGAGAGGAGTTTTATAATATCCTGGAGGCCTATTACGGACAGATGCGAAAACGATAAAAACACAGATGAAGTTCAAACTGAAGAAAGTCAATT
>JAFDYP010000277.1 GCA_018267355.1 Bacteroidota bacterium | reverse complement strand
CATGGAGCCTGGGTTGAGCAAGGCCATTGACCAAATGATAGGTTGGATAAGCTCCGGCCAAATTAAATTGACCGGAGAAAAAAACGGGAACAATCGATACGCGGGTTATATTGATAATCGAGTAGAAGACTGATCACTCCTCAAACTTGATATGCTTGCCCTGTGTACCTCTCCAGCGCTCGCCAAAGCTCTCGCGGTCTGAGAGGCGTACCCAGCCGCTGTCTGCTGCTGCTTCTTTGAAGGCCATTTTGGGTACTTCTTTTTGCCAGGCGCGGCGGTTGCTGATCACTGAGTCGTAGACTATCGGTATCATGGCCATATTATCACAGCGGCGCTCCAGGAATTTGCGCAGCAGCTTGACCTGAAACGGGTCAGCAGCTATAGCTAGCTTTTTGAAACCCAGCTTATGGGCCATCTTCATGCCATAGTAGGCATTCTCAGTGCTGTGCTCAGCCTTGATCTCGGCAAAGGTATGCGCACTGGGTACGCCCAGCGAGTCTGCCATCAGCTTCATAGCCCGGCCCTCGTAGAAAGGAGTGCTGACTGCTGCGCCGGAGAAGATGATATTCTTGGTGATCTTATGGTCATAGAGATACTTGGCCCAGAGCACGCGGGCGGCGAAGATCAGCCCCGAGTTGGTGCTGTCATTGTAAGGGATGCCGGTCACAATGATGCAGTCGTATGGTGCATCTGTTTTAGCTTTCGCGTAGTATTTGCGGGCAAATTTCTGATAGGCGCAGGAACTGGTGAGGACCAGCGCTGTGAGCGCTATGACCGTGAGGCGGAGGGACTTAGACAGATCCATGGGAGTTGTGTATTGGTTGTAAAGATAAACAGGGCTGACGGTATTTTGTTCTTAAGGATAGTTAATCGCCCGGTCCATATCACTGGTACATACGATGTGCCCGGTGTTTGGGTTTGCTACAAAAAAATGCCGCTCCGTAGGAGGAGCGGCATTTGTGATATGAGTTGTGTATCCGGTATTGTCCTGATACTAAATACTTATCACGGGAAGATACCCATAGCGTAGTAGGCATCCTTGATCTTATTGATCGAGAGGGCGAAGGCTGCGGTACGGAGGTCAGGTATGGAGCGACTGGATTTGTACATCTCACGGATATCGTGGTATGCCTTGATCATAGTATCCTCCAGGCCGGAGTTGACCAGGTCTATCTCATCAGCACCGTGTATCACGCGTTTGATCTGCTCCTTAGATGCTTTCTGGCCGGTCAGGTCTTCTACCAGACGGATCATATTGCTCTGGCTCTCTTCCTCAAAGCGCTTCTGCATACGACCGAAACGCACATGAGAGAGGTTCTTTAGCCACTCAAAGTAGGACACTGTCACACCACCCGCATTGATATAGATATCCGGCACTACCATTACGCCTTTCTTGGTCAGGTAGTCAGAGGCTGCCGGGGTCACAGGGCCGTTAGCGGCTTCTGCTACGATCTTAGCTTTTACTTTGGGTGCATTTACATCTGTGATCTGCTTCTCCAGCGCGGCTGGGATCAGGATATCGCACTCCAGCTCCAGGGCGTCAGAGCTCTTCTTGAGATTCTTGGAGCCCGGGAAGTTCAGGATAGACTTTGTCTTCTGCCTGTGGGCCAGTACCTCATTAGGATCAAGGCCCTTCTCGCTGTATATCGCGCCCTCGGCTTCTGCTATGCAGACCACCTTAGCTCCGTACTGCGTGATGATATTGGCCGTGTGGAAACCCACGTTGCCGAGGCCCTGTATCACTACGCGCTTGCCTCCTAAGCCGGTAGTGAGACCGAGTTTCTTCATGTCATCAGCATAGCTGCAGATCTGATTCAGCGCATAGACCACACCGCGGCCTGTAGCCTCGGTGCGGCCCTTGATACCGTTCTGGCTCACGGGCTTGCCGGTCACGCAGGCGTAGCCGTCTACCTCGCCCGGTTTCAGCGTCATGTATGTATCTACGATGATCGCCATTTCCTTCTCACCTGTACCGTAGTCTGGTGCCGGTACATCCAAGCCCGGCCCGATGAAATTCTTCTTCACCAGCTCCGTAGTGTAGCGGCGTGTCACAGCCTCTATCACCTCAGGTGGCGTATTGCGCGGAGAGATCTTGATGCCGCCCTTGGCACCGCCAAAAGGTACATCTACGATAGCGCACTTGTATGTCATCAGAGCAGCGAGGGCCATCACCTCGTCCTGGTCTACATGCAGTGAGTAGCGGATACCGCCCTTGGTAGGCATGCGGTGGTGGGAGTGCTGTACGCGGTAGGCCTCGATCACCTTTATCTCATTGCCAAACTTCACAGGGAAGTTCATTTTGTATATGGAGTTGCAGACTTTGATCTGGTCCAGGAGGCCTGCCGGCGCCTGGGTATGAGGGGCTGCTTTGTCAAAATAATAGGACACGGACTGCGAGAAACTAAGCTCTGTCAGGTCAGGTTTGGGACTTTTCTTTTCGGCCATAACTGTTAATGTTTATTGATAAAAACGGCACGTATATAGAATATACGGACATCGAAGTAAAAGCGAATTTTTGGATTTCCAAATTATCCTTACTTATAAAAATAAATTATGTGATTCGTTTTTATGTGAATAAGGGCTGTTGGCTGGTCCGATTCCTGCGCCCTAATAATAATGAGCTATCCCGTATGGGCAATACTCTACGCATTAATTT
>JAFDYP010000276.1 GCA_018267355.1 Bacteroidota bacterium | reverse complement strand
AGACAGAGCGCCCACTGTGAGAATGGTGTCGTGTCAAACTTAATGCGCTTTCACGGATACAACTATAGCGAGCCGATGGTTTTTGGTATAGGGTCTGGTATTTTCTTTTCCTACATCCCCTTTATCAAGATGGGTGGCATACCCGTCACATCGTACCGCACACTGCCGGGCGCGATCTTCAAGCGCTTTGCAAAGCGCATAGGTATGAAGGTAGAGAGCAAGAGCTACAGCAGTGAGCAGAAGGCTATGGCCGATCTTGATGCGATGCTGTTGAAAGGTGTACCTGTGGGTATGCTGACCTCCGTGTACTACCTCACCTATCTGCCGGATGCATACCGCTTCCACTTCAATGCGCATAACATCGTGGTCTATGGCAAAGAGGGCAACAACTACCTCGTCAGCGATCCGGTGATGGAAACCACTACTATCATTTCTGCCGAAGACCTCATACGTGCCCGCTTTGCCAAAGGCGTGGCAGAGCCTAAGGGCCGTATGTACTACCCTACGCAGTTTCCAAAGGAGATAGACCAGAAGGACGCTATCTGGCGTGGTATCAAGCGTGCGGGATTTGACATGACCGAGATACCGATTTTCATACTCGGTACCAAGGGTATGAAATACCTCGCTGGCCGCCTGCAGAAGTGGCCTGAGAGACTAGGGGACCGCAAGGCCATCCAGTACCTCGGCAATGTGGTGCGGATGCAGGAGGAGATAGGCACCGGTGGTGCAGGCTTCCGCTTTCTCTACGCAGCATTTCTCGATGAGGCCAGTAGTATAGTGGGCAGCACGGAACTGTATGATCTATCTAAAGAGCTGACTGCCTCGGGTGACCGCCTGCGCGACTTTGCCTACTATGCAGGCCGCGTGTGCAAGAGCCGCAAGACAGATGTGCTTTCCTTTGCCGAGCTGGCAGATATCCTGCGTGAATGTGCAGAGAGGGAAGACAAGATATTTCGCCGCCTTCATCAGTTAGCCAAAGACAATATCTGATGCCAGCTATCCTGATAGATAAAGTGACCAAGCAATACGCAGGCAGTACCAAACCTGCCGTGCGCGACCTATCGCTCATCATAGAGCGTGGAGAGGTCTACGGCCTGCTGGGCCACAATGGCGCAGGCAAGTCTACTACAGTCATGATGATCTGCGGCCTGCTCCGTGCAGACAGTGGCAGCCTCAAGGTATTTGGCGATGATCCGGCGCAGCATGGCCCGGCCGTGCGCCGCAGGGTAGGCGTGGCTACACAGGATATCGCGCTCTTCCCCTCGCTTACAGGCCTCGAGAATCTGCAGTATCTCTGCCGCATGTACGGCCTCACACCTGATCACAATAAACTCATGGCGCTGCTGGAGCGCTTTGGTCTGGCAGCGGATGCAGGCAAGCGTGCAGACTCGTACTCAGGTGGCATGAAGCGCCGCCTCAATCTCATAGCCTCTGTACTGCATGATCCGGAGCTGCTGATACTGGATGAGCCTACTGCGGGTGTAGACGTACAGAGCCGTGCCATGATCATAGCCTACCTCCGCGAGATGAATGCAAAGGGAATGACCATCATCTACTCCTCGCACATACTGGAGGAGGTAGAGAAGCTCTGCCAGCGCGTAGGGTTTCTGAGTGAGGGCGTGCTGATAGAGCAGGGTCCTACAGCCGACCTGTTACGCAAGTATGGGACCGACTCACTGGAGAATGTTTACCTCACCGTATCTGGCAGATCTATAGACGTATGAAGGTACTCGCCACGATATGGAAGGAGTTTCTGACCCTGAGGCGCGACCCGGGTGGCATGGCGCTGATCTTTCTGATGCCGGTGCTGCTGGTCACTGTCATGTCTCTGGTAGAGGATGTGCCATTTCGCGACTATCGTCATTTTAGTTTTGATATCGTGTGCGTGAATGAAGACCATGATACGCTCGGCGACTACATAGAGCAGACCCTGGCCTCATCCGGCAGCTTCCATCTGGTGAAAGAATATGAGGGTAAGCCACTGACAAAGGCGACGGGCATGGATCTGGTGAGCAGCGGCCATTATCGCGCATTTCTGTACATACCTGCCCACGCTACCCAGCGGCTGAATGGCAAGACTGCAATAGTGGTCCAATCACTCATGTCCGGCTTCGGCATCATGGACCATCCCGAGCGCGATACCACAGAAGCGGTAGAGATCAAGGTGGTCTTTGACCCCGTGATACAGGTCAATGTAAAACAATCGCTGCTATATGCGATAGAGAAGATCGTAGCAAGTGCGGAGAATAAGGTCCTGATGGCAAAGTTCTCTGAGCAGGTAAAGAAAATGACGGGCAATAATGACACTATGCCACGGCCAGACCTGTCTAAAATGATCGCCGTGACGAGCGAAAAATCTTATGAAGGTTTTGACGAGCTGGCTATGAACTCCGTGCAGCACAATGTACCTGCCTGGGCCATGTTTGCCATGTTTTTCATTGTCTTTCCCCTGGCGGGAAATTTTATCAAAGAGCGTGAGGATGGCAGCCTGCTGCGCATGAGGCTGATAGCAGGTTCGCGCTTCCACTTCATAGCCGGCAAATACGTCTTTCATTTCTTTGTCTGTCAGGTACAGTTTGTGCTGATGCTGGCGGTGGGTTTATTTCTGCTGCCGCTACTCGGTCTGCCGAGGCTGGTGATAGGGAATGAGGTCCTGCATATAGCGCTCGCAGCTACCTGTATATCGCTGGCAGCTACAGCATATGGTATGGCTGTGGCAGGAGCCTTCCGTACGCATCAGCAGGCTTTGACATTTGGAGCTATATCGGTCGTACTGCTCGCCGCCATCGGTGGCGTGTGGGTACCGGTATACGTCCTGCCGCATGCTCTCCAGGTAGCCAGCTCTATCTCTCCCCTCAGCTGGGGGCTGGAGCTGTGCAATGATGTGTTTCTGCGGCATACAGACTTCCGGCAGATGCTGCCACAGATAGGCCGGCTACTGATCTTTGCGGCGGGCTGCCTGGGCCTCGCCTATTTCCTGCACAACCGTCAAAACACACGTTGATGCCTACACTGGCAGATATGCAGTCGCGCTATCAGCTGGCGCTGGAGCCGCTCTACGGGCAGCGTGAGGCGCGCACCATCACACAGTGGGTGCTGGAGGATGTCTTGCATCTGCAGAGTGTAAAACTGGTCATGGACCGCTTTCTCATCCTGACCTCGCATCAGCAGGAGGTACTGGATGATCATCTGCAGAGACTGTTGACGCATGAGCCGGTGCAGTATGTCCTCGGCTACGCAGAGTTTCATGGATTAAAGTTTAAGGTCGATTCATCCGTACTGATACCACGGCCGGAGACAGAGGACCTGGTCGACTGGGTGCTCTCCGAGATCCAGCCCAATGCATCTCTGATAGACATCGGTACCGGCAGTGGCTGCATTCCTATTTCTATCAAAAAGGAGAGAGGCGATCTTCAAGTAGCTGCTGTAGACATCAGCACGGAGGCCCTCGCTATAGCGCAAGAAAATGCAAGGCTAAATAATGTGGAGGTACTGTTCAGTCAGCTGGATATCCTGTCAGGCATGCCTGCGGGCAAATACGATGTGATAGTCAGCAACCCACCCTATATCGGGTACGAAGAGAAAAATGCGATGTCCAATAATGTGCTGAAGTTTGAGCCGCACATCGCACTCTTTGCAGATGATCCCCTGATCTTTTACAAGCGTATCGCTGCTATCGCACCGCAAATATTGAATGACGGTGGAAGTGTCTATCTTGAGATAAGTGAATATCGTGCAGCAGAAGTCGTCACGATATTTGAGCAGGCCGGATTTCAGGCAGAGATAAAGAAAGACCTGACAGGACGCGAGCGTATGGTGAAGGCAATATCAAAATAATACTATGATGGATAAGCAAAGCTTGGGAGCGAAAATCAGAGCAAAGGCGTTAATTACAGGTAGCTTTACCTTGCGCTCCGGAAGGACGGCAACGGAGTATTTTGATAAATACCGATTCGAGTCAGATTCGCAGATACTCGATGAAGTTGCCAGAGCTATGGCCGAGCTCATACCGGCAGGCACAGAAGTGTTGGCAGGTTTAGAGATGGGTGGCATTCCTGTAGTGACCATGCTGTCACATTACTCGGGTATTCCGGCCGCGTTTGTCAGGAAGAAGGCCAAAAAATATGGCACTGCGCTACTGGCAGAAGGATGCGAAATAAAAGGGAAGCAGGTGCTGGTGGTGGAAGACGTAGTGACAAGCGGTGGCCAGATCATTCTTTCCGCTGCTGATCTCCGCTCTTTGGGCGCCAAAATAGACTCTGCACTATGCGTAATCGATCGGGAAGAGGGTGGTAACGAAAAGCTGGCAGAAGCGAACATCAATCTGATATCGTTGCTACGCAAAAGCGATATGTGATCACTTCTTTTTCTTCTTCACCGCAGTCTTGCGCGTGGCTACAGCATTTGGATTGACCAGCTTTCCCAGGTTCTTGCCTGTCTTGTCTATCTTGTAGCGGAAGGTCATGCCGTAGTCTTTACTCTTCTTGTTGGTTTCTTTCAGCGATACGAGCGCCGTGTCACCTTCAAATGGCTCTGCATTTTCATAAATAGGTTCTATGACCCATGTGCCACTGTGGTCTATATAGCCGTAGGTAGAGTCATTCTCAGTCACGGCAGCGAGGCCGGAGGAGAAGGCCGATACATTCGCGAAGCTCTGGGTGAAAGGTTGATTGCCACCTTTGTCTATAAAGATCCAGCGGTCATCTTTTTTGACAGCAGCCAGACCCTCACTAAAGGAGGTGGCATCCTGGTAAACAAATGGTATCACCACATGGTCGCGGTCATTGATAAAGCCGTAGCCCTTGAAATTGTGCGCCGCATAGACGCCCTCTGAGAGCGGCTGTATATCCTCATAGTCCGCACCTACCACAAACTCACCCTTGCGGTTGATGATGCCAAACTTGCAGGGAGCGCCATCGCAATAATCCAGTGCAACGACGGCCTTGCCACCAATAAAATCTCCCGCGCTGGCAAAAGCCTTCTCAAAAGCGACTTTGCCGTTCTTATCGATATACGAGTACATACAGTTGTCCGTACATGGTTTCAAGGCCACCGCTGCCAGTCCTCCGCTGAACTCCGATGCGTCATCATATTGCGGCTGTATCACCAGCGTCTGCGTCTTGGGGTTCACATAGCCCCACTTGTCGTTAGACTTGAAGGGAGATAGTTCCAGCTTGGACAGAAAGATATCCTGCTGGATCTTGTCCTTGAAAGGGTTGCTTGGGTAAGCCTTCAGGAAGGCCTCATAGCTGGAGTCTGTAGCGTCTTGTGTGTAGAGGTCATAGAGCTGGTTCCAGGCGTTCATGATGTTGCGATTAGACGGATAGGCCTTGATGAAAGTATTGTACTCCCAAACATCCCCTTTGCGTGTACTCATAGTATAGATACTATCCTGCACCGCAGCGAGGAATGGGTTCTTAGGATAAGCCTTTTCAAACTCCGCATAGCCTTCTATCGTGCCGCGCTTCAGGTAGCTCTCATAGACCTTGCGGTCATATTGCTTTT
>JAFDYP010000275.1 GCA_018267355.1 Bacteroidota bacterium | reverse complement strand
TGGTAGTCGGTGATGATATTATTCAGATATGAAGTAAGTGTAGTAGCAGTATTGGGGTCAGATGCATCGGCTATGACCTGTATCTGTGCCTTATTCAGATGCGATAGGTCGTTGTAGAAGTTGGCAGGGAAGATCACCGCCATTTTGATAGTACCTGTTTTGAATGCCGTTTCTATCTGGTCGTGAGACATATTGGACTTTACGACCTCAAAGTAGCGGCTCGCTTCGATCTTGCGGATGATCTCCTGAGAGGCATAGTCATGTGCATAGTCTGCCACCACTATGCGCGAGTTTTTGATCTCATTGGTCAGGGTAAAGCCAAAAAGCACGATCTGCGCTATAGGCACCCCAAAGAGCATGAGCAGCGTCTTCTTATCACGAAAAACGTGATAGAACTCCTTTCTCACAAACGCCAGCAATTGTTTCATATCCTTCTGTTTTGCTATTGATCAGTCCCCGCTACGCTTTGCGGCACGGGCCAGCTGATAAAATACCTTGTCCATAGAGTCTACACTAAACTGCTTTTTCAGATTGGTGGGCGTATCCAGCGCATCTATTTTGCCGTCTACCATCACCGTCAGGCGGTTGCAATATTCTGCCTCATCCATGTAGTGTGTCGTGACAAATACTGTGATGCCGCGGTCCGCTGCTTCGTATATCAGGTCCCAGAATTGCCTGCGGGTGACAGGGTCTACCCCACCGGTAGGTTCATCCAGGAAGACGATCTTCGGCTCATGTATCACCGCTACAGAGAAAGCCAGTTTCTGCTTCCAGCCGAGTGGGAGAGAAGCGACGAAGGTCTTTGCCTCATGGCTGATGCCGAGCTGACTGAGCAGTGACTCTCCCCGGTCTTTGATCTCCTTATCAGACAGGCCATAGATACCCGCATAGAAGGTGATATTCTCCATCACGGTCAGGTCATCATATAGAGAGAACTTCTGGCTCATATAGCCTATGTTGCGCTTGATCTTTTCGGTCTCTTTGTATACATCAAAGCCAGCTACTGTCGCAGAGCCGGATGTCGGTTTGGAAAGGCCACAAAGGATACGCATGGCAGTCGTCTTGCCCGCACCATTGGCACCTACAAAGCCGAATATCTCGCCCTGCTTCACATCAAAGGTGATGGCATCTACTGCTACGAAGTCATCAAACTTCTTGGTCAGTTTATCTGCTTTTATCGCTATCTCACTCATGTGCCGGTTCGCTTATCTGTATGAAATAATCTTCGATGCCCGGCTGTATCTCTTTTATCTCCAGATACTCATGCGGGGTTTCATTTAGTTTTACCTTGAGCTTTTCTATATTCTGCGGATCGTCACTTCTAAAGGTGAAATGCATAGACTCGCCGAATGTGAAGCAACTGGCTATATCCGGATAGGAGCGTATCTCTTTTAGCAGCCTGTGCATATTATCAGACCTGGCAGCGTACAGCTTGGTCGGGTATTTCCTGACTGTATTCTCGGGTGTATCTACAGAGAGGATCTTGCCATTTTGTATCAGTGCGATGCGATCGCAAAGCACCGCCTCATCCATATATGGAGTGGACACGAGGATGGTGATACCCTGCGCTTTAAGCCGCTTCAGCATATCCCAAAACTCTATGCGCGATACTACCTCCACACCTGTCGTCGGCTCATCGAGAAAGAGGACCGTAGGCTTGTGGATCAGCGCACAGCACAGGGCCAGCTTCTGCTTCATACCGCCGGAGAGTTTCCCTGCGCGGCGATCCTTGAATGGCTCGATCTGGACATAGATGTCTTTGATGAGGTGGTAGTTTTCCTCGATCGTGGTATTGAATATTGTAGCAAAGAATTGCAGGTTCTCCTCTACGGTCAGGTCCTGATAGAGGGAGAAGCGCCCAGGCATATAACCTACGCTATTGCGTATTTTCGTATAGTCTTTTGCAGTGTCATACCCGGCGACAGATGCCGTGCCGCTATCAGGCAACAGGAGGGTGGTAAGTATGCGGAAGATGGTCGTTTTACCTGCGCCATCCGGCCCGATGAGGCCAAACATCTCCCCATCCTCTACAGAGAATGAAGCCCTGTCTACAGCGAGGACCTTCTTGTCTTTCTCCCCGTAGGTCTTTACGATATTATCCAGCGTGATAGCAGCCATGATCAGAATTTTATATCGGCATACATACCGATCTTGAGGTAGCCATCATTTTTTACAGTGATCTTGGTAGCCCATACAAGGTTGGCGCGCTCGTCTTTGGTCTGTATGGTCTTTGGGGTAAACTCTGCCTTGTCACTGATCCAGGTCACAGTACCAGGATACTCCTTGTATTTATCCGGGCCATTGTCTACCAGCACTGTCACTTTTTGCCCGAGTTTCAATTTTGTAAACTGGTCATTGGTAAGGTAGGCGCGGAGATACAGGCTGGATACATCTGCGATCTTGTACAAAGGCTTGCCGGGAGTGGCTTCCTCGTTCACCCGCGCGTATTTGGCCAATACAGTACCTTGTACGGGATTGATCAGGTAGCATTTAGCCAGCTGGTCATTGATCTGCTGTGTCAGGGCCTTGAGCGGTACAGTCTCTTTGTTGATGCTTTGAGTATTGATATCGAGGGTGGAGAGCTGTGCGTCTATCTGCTTCTGGATCTGCTGCACCTGTGAGGTCTGATCATCGAGCTGTTTCTGAGTAGCCGCGTCAGCTTTTACCAGGTTGGCTATACGGTTTTGCTCTCTTTTGGCGGTTTCCAGTTGCACCTTCAGTGCGGCTATCTGGGCGGAGATGTCCGGGCGGCGGCTGAGACCAGCCTGTACCTGAGCCTCGAGGTTGAGTTTATTGAAGTAGAGCTGGGTGGTATCTATGTAGCCTACATACGCACCTGCGGCGAGGGTGTCTCCTTCCTGCACCTTGAACTCCTTGATACGGCCAGTGGCCTCGGCAGAGATGATGGTCTCCTCCGTCTCAAAGGTGCCTGAGGCATCAAATTTCTGTTTCTGCGAGCAGGAGCTAAAAAGTAGCAGGACTGCAGCGGCGAGTATTGTGATTTTATTCATGACTTGTTTACGGTTTTA
>JAFDYP010000274.1 GCA_018267355.1 Bacteroidota bacterium | reverse complement strand
ATCAGATCTATGAGTGTATTGAGCTCAGTGCGCGACTCATTCTTCAGCTCATAGCTGTTACTCTCAAAGAAGACGTTATTCAGTACCACGGCGCTGCCCACTTTGATCTTCTCGAGCTGTATATCCATGATATACGCACCACCTTGCTTTACATCCTTCAGAGAGAAATTAGCAGAGTAGAAAAGGTAGCCCTCTTTGGATATCTGGCAGGCATAGTTCTTGCCGGTAGGCAGCGTAGCCAGGTATTCGCCTGTTTTGCCGTCTGATGACGCTGTGGAGTAGATCACACCTGATGCGAGATCAAAGAATTGGATCTTAGTGGCCAGCGGACGGCCATTGTCCTTATCCGTCACAACACCCTTGACATAGCTCACCGGATACGGCTTCAGGTTTTCCGGCATTTCAAATTTGTAAATGTCCATACCGCCCCTGGTGTCGGGCTGCTCAGAGGCAAAGTAAGCCCAGTGCCCGTCTGTAGTGACATATATGCCTATTTCATCGCCGGGTGTGTTGATCGGGTATCCCAGGTTGATAGCTTTGCCCCAGGTGCCATCAGCCTGCCGACGGGACATAAAGAGATCTGCTCCCCCCATCCCTTCATGGCCACGAGATGTAAAATACAGGGTATAGCCATCAGGATGTATGAAGGGGCGCTCCTCCTCCTGATCGGTATTGATCTCGGGACCGAGGTTTTTGGGCTCACTCCAGCGGCCATCATCTCCCAGAGTAGAGGAATATATGTCTCCGCCGCCATAGCCACCATTTCTGGCGCTCACAAAGTACAGCGTACGACCATCACCCGTGATATATGGCTGGGTCTCTTTAGCACGGGTATTGATCACCGGCCCCAGATTTTTGCCTGGCTCCCATTCATTGCCATCCCTTTTGGAGAAATAAATATCACAGCCTCCGATACTGTTTGGCCTGTCGCAGGATGTAAAGAATAGATATTTGCCACTTGGAGAGATACAATGTGCGCCTTCGTTAAACTCTAATGTATTGACCCTCTCAGATACCGGCACCGCCTCACTCCACTGCCCGTTACGGTTCTCAGATACGAAAATATTCTCATCATGGGCCCGGCCTATGCGCTCCAGCCGGGTAAAGTAAAGCCAGTGTTCATCTGCCGTCAGTGCTGGCATTAGGTCATCCTCGGGGCTATTGACACCACTGCCCAGATTGATCGGTTTGAATGCTACGGGATGCTTTACCGCATCTTTGGCAAAATCGCAGTTCTTGATCATATTTTCCGCAGCTTTTTCCCTGTCCGGTGTCAGGCGCTGCGCTCTGTATGCCTGAAAAGCTTTCTTAGCTTCGTCAAAATCTCCTTTATTGAATAGTGCCAGACCTAGCTGCCAGTTGACATCCGGCTGGTAGTCGGGCTTGAGCTGTGCTACGAGCTTTAATTCTTCTACGGCGCCGGTATAGTTGCGCTGATTCTCCAGGTACATGATACCGAGCAGCCAGTGAGCGTCTACAAAGTTCTTTTCACTCTCTATAGCGATCTTTAGCAGCGAGTCCGCCTGTACATACCGGCCGAAAGCATAAGCAGTGTTGCCGGCGTCATAGTGGTTTTGCGCGCGCTTTTTAGCATGCTCATAGGTCACTCCTGTCTGCGAAAAAGCCTGCATACCGATCAGTATCGCAGCTAGGGCCAGAAAAAGTTTATTCATTGTATTGTCTAATGTCTCTTGTCTATCGTCTCAAGTCGTCACGGTACATTCAGGTACTTGTGTATCTGTAGTGAGATCTCCCACTGCTGATGCTCCTTCACGTATTCTATCACCATAGGTACCATCTCCTCCTCCTGCTCCCATTCAGGAGACAGGAAAAGCTTGCAGGCAGCATGCACCTTGGCTGCATACTGCTCGGCCCAGCGGAAGTCGTTGCGGTGATTGATCACCACCTTTAGCTCACTGGCCAGCGGGAGTATACTCTCTACTGGCGGTTTATATCTCTTGGGAGATACGGTGATCCAGTCAAACTCTCCTCGCACGGGATAGGCTCCTGATGTCTCGGTATGAGAGCGTATGCCTTTTGCGCGCAGCGCGGCCGTCAGTGCTGTGAGGTCATACATCAGTGGTTCGCCGCCGGTGATCACACATATTTTAGCCCCGGCTTCATCCACCGCGGCCACTATCTCCTCTACAGACATTTTGGGGTGTGCCTCTGCGTCCCAGCTTTCTTTCACATCACACCACGGACAGCCTACATCACAGCCACCCAGCCGTACGAAGTAGGCTGCACGGCCCTGATAGTAGCCCTCACCCTGTATGGTGTAGAAGTGCTCCATCACAGGGAGTAGTGGTGTGCCGGAAGATGACATTGTGATACAAATTTACCTAAAAACCCGCCATTAGGCGGCTGGGCTATTGACCATAGATTGTGGACTGTTGACAAACATTGGCATATTGCCGCATTAGTGTAATTTCGTTTTTCAAATACAAAGTGCAATGAAAAGTTTCCTGAAAGAACTCGGACTGAGTAAAGAGAATACCGGCTCCTCTACCGGCAATAAGTGGCTGAAATCAAAAGGACAGGTCATAAAAAGCTATTCTCCTGTAGATGGCAAAGAAATAGGTGCAGTAGTAGCCGGTACTGAGAAAGAATACAAAGTGATCGTAGAGACTGCGCAGAAGGCATTTCAAGTATGGCGCAATATACCAGCGCCAAAGAGAGGCGAGATCGTACGCCAGATAGGTGACGAACTGCGCAAACATAAAGAGGCCCTCGGTGAACTGGTTTCCTATGAGATGGGTAAGTCACTGCAGGAAGGGTTTGGCGAGGTGCAGGAAATGATAGACATCTGTGACTTTGCTGTGGGCCTATCGCGTCAGCTGCATGGCCTCACCATGCACTCAGAGCGTCCGCTGCACCGCATGTATGAGCAATATCACCCGCTGGGTATAGTGGGTATCATATCCGCGTTCAATTTCCCGGTGGCAGTCTGGAGCTGGAACTCTATGCTGGCCTGGGTATGCGGCGATGTCTGCATCTGGAAACCGTCTGAAAAAACACCTCTCTGCGGTATAGCCTGTCAGAATATCGTGGCAAAAGTATTCAAGAGGAATGGCCTGCCGGAGGGAATATCAAACCTGATCATCGGTGACTACAAGGTGGGCGAACTGATGTCTCACGACGTCAATGTTCCTCTTGTATCCGCTACCGGCTCTACCCGTATGGGCAAGCTCGTAGCGCAGGCAGTAGCAGGACGCCTGGGCCGCAGCCTGCTGGAGCTGGGCGGCAATAATGCGATCATCATCACACCTGATGCCGATCTGGATATGGCTATGGTAGCAGTAGTATTTGGGGCGGTAGGTACTGCCGGCCAGCGCTGCACGACCACACGCAGGCTCATCATACATGAGTCCAGGTATGAGGAAGTAAAAAAGCGCATCAAGAAGGCATATGCCCAGCTCAAGATAGGCGATCCTCTGGATCAGCGTAATCATGTAGGCCCGCTCATAGACAAACAGGCTGTGGCTATGTATGAGCAGGCTATCTCTGAGGCGGTAAAACAAGGAGGCAAAGTGTGGGTAGAAGGTGGCGTGCTGAAGGGTAAAAGCTACGCCAGTGGCTGCTACGTGAAACCAGCTGTAATAGAAGGCAAAAACAGTATGCCTATCGTACAGCATGAGACATTTGCTCCTATTCTCTATCTGATGAAATACAAAACCATAGATGAGGCGATAGCTCTGCAGAATGGCGTGGTACAGGGTCTCTCATCAGCTATCATGACTACCAATATGCGGGAGGCAGAGGCATTCCTCTCTGCATCGGGCTCTGACTGTGGTATAGCCAATGTGAATATCGGTACCTCCGGCGCAGAGATAGGTGGTGCATTTGGTGGTGAGAAGGAAACCGGTGGAGGCCGCGAGTCCGGCTCTGATGCCTGGAAAGCCTACATGCGCCGCCAGACCAATACGATCAACTATGGCACGAAGCTACCACTGGCACAGGGTATCAAATTTGAATTGTAAAGATCAATCGGACACAAACGGAAGGGCAGGATTTATCCTGCCTTTTTTATTTCTTCTTGCCTATGAACGGTATCAGGTGGTGAAACTCCGGCACGATACGCAGCGCGTAGGCCAGGCCCACGAAGAGTACTGATATTATAGACCCTTTCACAGGAATATCCATGAATGGATTGCCAAATGACGGAATGAAATAGCAGATGCCTCCCGTGACCACGATCGTCAGGATGATCTTGATAGTGTCAAGATTAAATGGCTGCATCTTGTAGTAGCGCCAGATGATAAAATACTTTGCAAAATTATATACTGTAGCGGAAGTGGCAGTAGCCAGCGCTGCCCCATACATACCAAAAAGCGGTATCAGTATACGGTAATTAACGTACGCCACGCCGAGCAGGCCTACCAGGAGCCAGGTGAGCAGCTTGTATTTGGTAGAGGTGAGCAGATAGCCGTCTGTATTGCCGGTGCCCATATTGATCAGTGTACCGATGCTGATGATGAGTACCACGCCTTTCGCCAGCGAGTAGTCATGATCAGGTATCAGCATAAAAAGGGAGTCGATATTGAGATTGATAAGGAGGAAAAGCAGGCCGCCTATCAGTAGCAGGTATTTAGCAGATTTATAATAGATCTGCCTGATATCTGCGTAGTCTTTGTTCTTCCAGCCGTCGGCATATTTCGGCACTATGATCTTGTCTATCGCATTCATGGGCGCTTCTACAAAGGTAGCTATAAAGGCAGCTATAGAATAAATACCCACTATATCAAGTGCGTTGAGATTTGCTTGCTGGGGCTTATACATACCGAGCATGAGGGAGTCCATATATCTCAGGCCTATAGACGATATCCCTGTCAGGCTTACTAT